>DASVBF010000399.1:0-5542 GCA_036375975.1 Nocardioidaceae bacterium
CCGAGGTCGCCGACGAAGGTGAAGCCCGCTGCAGGATCCGGCTGATCCTCCGGACGGTGGGTGACGACGAAGAGGGGTACGTCCCACGGGTTGCTCCCTCCCCAGTGGTCGGCGGCCTCATATGTCCAACGGCCCGCGACGACCGCGCCGAGGCCCGACATCGCCGTGTCGAGCCACTCCTTGTCTTCGCCGGTGGCCTCACCGGTCGGTTCGTTGTCGTAGCTCCACGGACCTCCGAACACCCAGTAGTGAAGCCGTTCTCCGCCGATGCCCAGCCCACGGCCGGGGCCGTCTTCGGGCCCCGCGACGTAGCCGTCCACGGACATGGTGATTGCTGCGACGACCTTTCCCACGGCTTTGCCTCCGTCTCCGGGGATGCGACCCCTCGCCATACTGACCGACCGCGTCGCCTGAAGTCATCGCAGCGCAAGGCCGTCGCGCATGCCGCGGCGGTCTCCGCGCGTCGTAGGCGGATTCACAGGTTCCGCCCAAGGTCGCGACAGGAGCGGCGGTCATCGTCGAGGTCGTGGCCCAGAGGGGCTGGTCTCGGAGAAGGGATCTGGATCGACGATGAAGAACACTGCAGGCACCTGGCTGAAGACCGGTGCCGTCGGGCTTGGCGGCCTGGTCGCGGGCAGCGTCCTCGCTGCGACGCTCTCAGCGAGCGCGGAGGATGCCGGCGCCGGCATGTCGGCCCCGGCGACTCAGGGCAGCGGATCCGCGGGTCCGCCGATGGCCGACATGGGGAACCGGGACCTGTCACGACCCCTGCGTGACGACGAGGAGCTGCTCGCGGGCGACACCCTCACGAAGGTCAAGGAGGCAGCGCTGGCGAAATACCCCGGCGCCAGCGTGGTGCGGATCGAGACCGACTCCGACGGTGTCTACGAGGCTCACCTGACCAAGGCAGACGGAACGCCCGTCACAGTCGAGGTCGACAAGTCGTTCGCGGTCACCGGCGTAGAGGCGATGGGACACGGACCCGGTGGCCACGGCGGCTTCGGCGGTCCGGGTGGGCCTCCCCCGACGCAGGACGACGGTCAGTCGGACAGCGGCGACACGACCTGAACGCGGCGACGATGCGGCGCGGCAGCGAGAACCCTCTCGCGGCCTGCACCGGCGCGGTGCTCGGGTCGAGTACGCCGGTCTCACAGGCATGTCACAGGAAACGCACAGACACCTGGAGGTCGGTCGGTCCATTCTGGGAGTGTGAACAGGACGAACGGCGAGCTGACGCGGCCTGATGGCAGCCCGCTCCGCGTGCTCGTCGTCGACGACGAGGTCAACATCGCCGAGCTGCTGAGCATGGCATTGCGCTACGAGGGCTGGGAGACGCGCGTGGCGCACACCGGCTCGAAGGCGGTGTCCGTCGCCAAGAAGGTGCAGCCGGACGCCGTAGTGCTCGACATCATGCTTCCTGACTTCGACGGGATGGAGGTCCTGCGCCGAGTCCGTAACCACCTCCCCGACGTGCCCGTGCTCTTCCTGACCGCGCGGGACGCGGTCGAGGACCGTGTGGCAGGCCTGACCGCCGGCGGCGACGACTACGTCACCAAGCCGTTCAGCCTCGAGGAGGTGGTGGCCCGGCTTCGCGCGCTGATGCGTCGTGCCGGTGCGACGAGCCGCCGGGAGAGCTCGGTGCTCAAGGTGGGCGACCTGAAGCTCGACGAGGACAGTCACGAGGTCTTCCGAGACGGGCAGGAGATCACCCTGACGGCTACGGAGTTCGAGCTTCTCCGCTTCCTCATGCGCAACCCGCGACGGGTCCTGTCGAAGGCGCAGATCCTGGATCGAGTCTGGGATTACGACTTCGGTGGACAGGCGAACGTGGTCGAGCTCTACATCTCCTACTTGCGCAAGAAGGTCGACGCGGGTCGCGAGCCGATGATCCACACCATGCGCGGAGCCGGGTACGTCCTGAAGCCTTCGGTCTGAACCATGCGCCGCATCCTGCCCTCGTCGCTCACCGCACGGCTGGTCGTCACCGCGGTCGCGCTGGTCGCGCTCGTGAGCCTGCTGATCGCCGCCGCGACGACGTTGGGGGCCCGTTCTTACCTCACGTCCAGGCTCGACACCGCGGTGCGACAGTCCCATGAGCGCGCCCTCGATGCCCTGACGCGCGGGCGGCCCTTGGAACCCGACCGCGGCGAGCGACACGAGGCCCCTGGAGAGGACCGCTCTGAACGCCCGAACATCGAGGACGCGTTCGGGCAGAGCGCAGGGACCCTGACGGCCTACATCACCACGGGCGACGCCGGCGGTGACGTCATCACGAGCAGGGGGGAGCGTCCGGCGCTGTCCCCGAGCGTGCTCGGGACACTGGGCAAGGTCACGGCCGACCAGCAGCCGCACACCGTGGACCTCCCGGCGCTTGGCGGCTATCGGGTCATGGCATCCGACCTCGGTCCGATCACGCTCGTCACCGGACTGCCCACGGCTGATGTCGACAGCACGCTGAGCAGTCTCGTCGGATGGGAGCTGCTGTTCACCCTGCTGGGTGTCGCGGCCGCCGGCGGGGCTGCGTTGGTCGTCGTACGACGGCAGCTCCGGCCGCTTCGGGAGGTCGCACAGACCGCTCACGACGTCGCGGGCCTTCCCCTCTCCGAGGGTGAGATCGGCGTGACGGCTCGTGTGCCCGAGCGCCTCACCGACGTCCACACCGAGGTCGGCCAGGTGGGTTCCGCCCTCAACACCCTGCTCGGGCACGTCGAAGGCGCCCTCGACGCACGCCACCGCAGCGAGCAACAGGTTCGCCAGTTCGTGGCGGACGCCTCCCACGAGCTGCGCACTCCTCTGGCCACGATCCACGGGTACGCCGAGCTGACCCGCCGGACCTCTCCTCCTGACCCGGAAAAGCTCGCGCGGGCCATGGCGAAGGTGGAGTCCGAGGCATCGCGGATGTCGTCCCTGGTGGAGGACCTGCTCCTGCTCGCCCGGCTGGACGCGGGCCGACCGCTCGAGCGGAACAAGGTCGACCTCACCAAGCTCGTCCTCGAGTCGGTCGCCGACGCCCGGGTCGTGGCACCCGGCCATCGCTGGGTCCTCGACCTCGACGACGAACCTGTCACGGTCACCGGTGACGAGCGACGGCTGCACCAGGTGGTCACCAACCTGCTCTCGAACGCCCGAAGGCACACTCCGGCGGGCACCACGGTCACCGTCGGAGTGCACGACGGGACCGACTCCGACCGGGCAGTCGTGACCGTGCAGGACGACGGGCCCGGGATCCCGGAGCAGCTCAAGGGCAGCGTGTTCAAGCGCTTCACCCGCGGTGACTCCGCTCGCACCCGGGACTCCGGAGGTGCGGGGCTCGGGCTCTCGCTGGCGCAGGCGATCGCCGCTGCTCACCAGGGAGACCTCGCGGTCAGCTCACGCCCCGGTTCCACCTGCTTCACGCTGACCCTGCCGCGGGACGGGATGGCCACCACGGCTGAGACGCAGGGCGTGGGCGTCGTCCCACGTCACGGCTGAACGTCCCGCCCTCGCCATGCGGCCTGCCAACCAGAAGGACCCGGCACTCCTCGACCAGGTCCCGAGCGGCTCTGACCCATTCAGCTAGCGGCTGCGCCGCCCCCGCGAACGCCGTGGGGTCACGGTCGCGACGGCGATGGCCGTGGTAGCGGGAACGGCCAGCACCAGGCCGATTGCTGACGCCAGCGTCCGGGTGACCTCCTCGGCGATGTCCTCGGTGGAGAGCAGCTCGAGAACCGGCCGGTCGTACAGGAACAGCAGGAGAAGGACGCTGAGCGCGGTGCCGGCATAGGCGAAGACGATGGTGTAGATCGTGGAGGCGATGTGGTCGCGCCCGATGCGCATCGCGCTCGTGAAGAGCTCACGGCGGGGCATCGCCGGAGACGCCGATCGCAGCTCCCAGACCGACGACGCCTGGGTGATCGTGACATCGTTGAGCACGCCCAGACCCGCGATGATGATCGCGCAGGTGAGAAGTCCTTGGAAGTTCACCTCGCCCACGAACGACGTCAGCAAGGAGCCGGTCTCGTCGGCAACCCCGCTGAGACGCTGGGTGTCGACCGCGACGAGGCCGGTGGCGGCCGTGATGGCGATGCCGACCAGGGTGCCTCCGAGGGCTGCGCTGGTGCGCAACGACGGCCCGTGAGCCAGGTAGAGCACGACGTACATGATCGCGGTGGACCCGACGAGGGCGACCGCCAGCCCGGACTCGCCGGTCAGCAGCGCCGGGAGCATGAACTTGACCAGGACCCAGGCTCCGAACGCCAGGCCGACCAGGGCGAGGAGGCCCCTCAGTCGTGCAACCACGGCGACGGTGAGGACGAAGATCCCGGCCAGCCACCAGATCGCCACCGAGCGATCCACGCTGAAGAGGGAGAACGCCGGAGCTTGGCCCTGGGTCGGCATCTGGATCAGCTGGACGCTGTCCCCGGGTGCGATGCCCGACCGCGAGACTTCCGGGGGAACCGTCACCGTGACGACCTTCCCGGCCATCTGACCGCTCTCGACCCGGGAGGTGAGCTGGCCGCACCCCTCGGCGGAGGAACCGACCTTCGACCCGGGCGGCTGGTAGCCAGACCCGGACTCGCCTTGCGCGGTGCGAGGGCATGCCGGGTGAACCTTGAGCACTTCGGCGTGTGGGAACGTGACGCCCGGGGCAATGCCGGCGGCGGCGCTGTCGCTGGGGCGTGGATCGGTCCGCGGCCAGTAGCTGACCAGTCCCCACAGCGTGACGGCGCCGATCAGCGCAAGAGCTGTGAGGAGGGTGATGCGCGCACCTGCACCGACAGGGACCTCAGGAACGTGGTCGTCGGCATGGTGGGCGTGGCTGCCGCCCAAGGGGCCTCCCGGGATCGCAGATGACTGGTGCCGCTGGTCTTGCGGCACCCCTAGGATCCCGCCCCGGGTCCAGAGTCGGCGGACCGGGTGTTCCTCGGGCCTCTTGTCAGGTCTCGACGACCTTGCCGCCCTCGACCTTGACCGGGATCTTGGCCAGCGGCGAGGGGGCGGGGCCTCCCGTGTTCTTCCCCGTCGCCAGGTCGTAGGTAGATCCGTGGCAGGGGCACTGGAGGATCTTGTCCGCCGGCGCCACCGTGCACCCCTGATGTGTGCAGATGGCGGAGAAGGCGACCAGCTTGCCTGCCCTCGGCTGCGCGACTATGACGGGCTTGCCGTCGCTGCTGGTGGCAGACACCGCACCACCGACCGGCACCTGTGAGACCTTGGCGAGCGCCTCGTCACTGCTTCCCTGACCGCCGCCCTTTCCGGCGCCGGAGCTCCGGCTGGCACCACCCGAGCCTGCAGGCTTGGTCGAGGACCCGTCTCCGCCGCAGGCCGCGATCGTGCTTGCTGCCAGGACCGTCCCGGTGCCGGCCAGCAGGAGATTTCGGCGGGAGATCCGGTCTGTGGGCCGGTCGGTGTCCTTCGTGGCATGAGCGTCGGGTCGATCCATGGCTACCTCCGTCTGCGATACCGGTGTCTCTGTAGGACACGAACCCGGCGCTCCCACGGTTCAACTCCGGCCCGGATCAACCGAAGTCGTACAGGTCGCCGACCTCCGGCTCGCGATCAG
>DASVBF010000401.1:0-18786 GCA_036375975.1 Nocardioidaceae bacterium
ATCGTCCTGCTCGACGCGGACACCGGGAAGCGGCACCCGTTCTGGGCCGAGCTGGACGAGAACGCCGCCACCATGGAGCAGGGCGCGGACCGGACGCTGGTCGTCCGCCCCCTGGCGAACCTCGAGGAGGGGCACCGCTACCTCGTCGCGCTGCGGGACCTGCAGGACGCCCACGGCGGCGGCATCGACGCGCGTCACGAGTTCGCGGCGCTGCGGGACGGGTTCGTCGCCCGCTGTGCCGCGGGGCTCGTCCGGTGCTCGCGGGGGCGGTTCCCGGAACCCGCCGACATCGACCCGACCGACCGCCGGGCGAGGTACGACGACATCTTCACGAGGCTGTCGGCGAGGGGTGTCGACGTGTCGGACCTCTACCTCGCCTGGGACTTCCACGTCGCATCCGAGCAGAACCTGGCCGGCCGTGCCCTCGCGATCCGTGACGATGCCTTCGCCCGGCTCGGAGACACCGATCTCGCGGACCGGAAGGTCGAGGGGCGCTCGCCGGACTACACGGTCACCGACGTGGTCGACGACCCCGACCACGTCCGCACTGTCCGCGGGACGGTCACCGTCCCGAGCTACCTGACGACACCGCAGGACCAGGTGGCGGAGGTCGAGGGCGTCCAGGTCGTCGTCCCGCAGTCGCGGTTCTGGTACGGCGCCGACCGCTCCGGGCCCATGGCGACTCCTGAGCAGAGCCCGCTCGCGCCGACGATGGACGCGGAGTTCGTGTGCCGCTTCCGCACGGACCTTCCGAGCGTGAGGCCGATGCTGTACGGCCACGGGCTGCTCGGCTCGCGGAACGAGGCGACCGGGAGCTCGACCGAGGACCTGCGGCGCAGCGGCTACGCGGCGTGCGGGGTGGACTGGATCGGGATGGCGACCGAGGACATCACGAACGTCGCCCTGGCCCTCCAGGACATGTCGTACTTCCCGTCGCTCACCGATCGCAGCCAGCAGGGCTTCCTGAACTTCCTGTACGTCGGACGTGCGCTCGTCCACGACAACGGCCTCGCGGCCGACCCGGCCTTCCAGGTGGACGGCCGCAGGATCCTCGACACCCGGGAGCTGTTCTACGACGGGAACTCGCAGGGCGGGATCCTCGGCGGCGCGCTGACCGCCCTGGCCCCGGACTTCACGAAGGCGGTGCTCGGCGTCCCCGGCATGAACTACTCGACCCTGCTCAACCGCTCCGTGGACTGGGAGGGTGAGGCCGTCGACCCGGAGGACCCGGGGCTGCCCGCGTACGCCTCCGCCCTGTACACCGCCTACCCCGACAAGGTGCAGCAGCAGGTCGTGTTCGCGCTGATGCAGATGCTGTGGGACCGCGGTGAGGGAGACGGCTACGCCCAGCACATGACCGGCGACCCGTACCCCGACACCCCCGCCCACCAGGTGCTCCTGGAGGCGGCGTTCGGGGACTACCAGGTGTCCAACGCCGCGGCCGAGGTGGAGGGCCGGACCATCGGCGCCGACTTCCTCGGTACGGCGCTGGCCCCGAACCGGCACTGGGACAGGGCTTATGCCACGGGTGCCGCGCCGGCGCCGTACGCGCTCTCGCCGTTCGTCGCTGGCGAAGACGGTGTGCTCCGCGCGCCCAGCGGCTCGGGCCTCGTGTACTGGGACTCCGGCAACCCGACCCCGCCGAACGGCAACGTCCCACCCTGGCACCTCGGCCAGGACCCGCACGGCGACCCCCGCAAGGACGACGCCGCGCTCCTCGCCAGGCTGCACTTCTTCGACACCGGCGAGATCGTGGACGTCAACGGGGGGCGCCCGAACTGGACGGCCAACTGCCCGCGCCATCCGGAGCACGACCCGGGCTGCGGCTCCTGACCGACCCTCGGAGGGACCTTCCGGACGCGCACCCGACCCGGTGGGCGAGGATGGCCCGGTGGAGCCGGACCTGCACGCCGACTGTTCTCGCTGCTTCGGGCTGTGCTGCGTCGCGCTGCCGTTCGCCCGGTCGGCCGACTTCCCGATCGACAAGGCCGCGGGTGCCCCGTGCCCGAAGCTCGAGCCGGACTTCCGCTGCGGGATCCACGCCCGGCTGCGCGAGGAGGGGTTCCGGGGATGCAGCGCCTTCGACTGCTTCGGCGCCGGTCAGAAGGTGTCCCAGGAGACCTTCGGAGGGCACAGCTGGCAGGAGGACCACGGAGTCGCGCGGCGCATGTTCGAGGTCTTCCGCGTGATGCGGCAGCTGCACGAGCTGTTGTGGTACCTCACCGAGGCGGTGTCGTTCCCGCAGGCCGGAGCGGTCCGGGAGGACCTGGAGCTCGTCCGGACCGACCTCGAGGAGCTGACCCATCGCGGCGCCGAGGTGCTCGCGGGTCTCGACCTGACACCCCTGCGCCGCAGGGCGCACGTGCTCTTGACCAGGGCCGGCGAGCTCGCCCGGTCAGACGCCCCGGGTCCGCGGCGGAACCTTCGTGGGGCAGACCTGGCAGGTGCGGGTCTTGCGGGCGCCGACCTTCGCGGGGCCGACCTCTCGGGGGCCTTGCTGATCGCGGCCGACCTCAGCGGCGCCGACCTCCGGCATGCCGACCTGCTGGGAGCGGACCTGCGCGACGCCGACCTCTCCAACGCAGACCTGACCGGGAGCATCTTCGTCACGCAGCCCCAGGTCGACGCGGCACACGGCGACGACGCCACGAGGCTGCCGGCGACACTCAGTCGGCCGGGTCACTGGCGCTGAGGGGGTTTCCTTTCGCGGCGTTGGGGGTCCACGACGGGTCTCGGCCGGCGTACCCGAGCGCCCGGTCCAGGGGCGGCGCATCCGGCGGCACCTCGACGACAGGCCCGAAGACGCCCTGCCGGGTGGCGACGTTCTCGGGCCGGGCGGAGTCCGCGGTGAACCGGAGGACCGCTTCCGTGCTGGCCGGGTCACATCTGAAGGGCTGCCCCGTGGCCCGCGCGAGGTCCCAGCCGTGCAGGACGAGCTCGTCGAGTACGACGGCCCCCATGGTCTCCGCGGGCATCGGAACCCCGGCGACCTCGGTCATCCCGCGCCAGGCGGCGGGGTCCCGCCAGGCCTCGACCAGCTGGTCGAGCCGCTCGGGGAGGATGGTCCGCCAGTTCGGGTCCAGGCTCGCCGCGTCGGCTCTCGGGGAGGTCGAGGACGCGTCCGGCGGCACGGTCTTGCGGGCGCCCCAGGTGAAGACCAGGGCCAGCCCCATGAAGTGGTCGAGCAGCGCGGCGACGGAGATGCCTGCGCAAGGGGTCGGGCGGGTGAGCTGCTCCTGCTTGACGCGCTCCAGGAGGTGGATCACCTCGTAGGCGGCAGGGGCAAGGTCGAGCATCGGGTTCCCTCCCTGTTGAAGGACGACGGAGCCATGATCCGGCAAGCCCACCGGTCTGGCCAGGGTCAGGCGTCCTCTCCCCAGGTTTCGGGGGTCTCGCTCCAGGGCACCGATGGCCCATGACCCAGCAACTGGCCGGAGCCGAGCCGGCGACGGATGCCGGCGGCGGCGAGACCACGACCACGGTCGTCATCGCGTTCTTCGCCAACCTCGCCATTGCCATCGGCAAGACCCTCGTCGCCCTGGTCACCGGATCAGCGTCGATGCTCGCGGAGAGCGCGCACTCGTGGGCCGACACCGGCAACCAGGTGCTGCTGTACATCGCGGACCGCCGGTCGCGTCGCGGGCCCGACGAGTCACACCCCTTCGGCTACGGACGTGAAGCCTACGTCTGGGCGATGCTCGCGGCCTTCGGCCTCTTCAGCGCAGGCGCGATCGTCTCGGTCTGGAACGGCGTCTCGAAGCTCATGGCTTCCTCGGAGGAGGAGGTGTCGTACACCTGGGCCTACGTCGTCCTCGCGATCGCCTTCGTGTTCGAGGGCATCTCGTTCATCCAGGCGTTCCGGCAGACCAGGAGCGAGGCGAGGACCCTCGAGCGTGGCCTGGTCGAGCATGCCCTGGAAACCTCCGACCCGACGCTGCGGGCCGTGATCGCGGAGGACTCCGCCGCGCTGGTCGGTCTGGTCATCGCCGGGCTCGGCGTCTTCCTGCACCAGGTCACCGGGAATGCCGTCTACGACGCGGTCGGCTCGATCGTGGTCGGACTCGTCCTGGGCGTGGTCGCCGTCGTCCTCATCAACCGCAACCGCCGGTACCTCACCGGACAGGAGAGCAACGGCCGGCTCCGCGCCGCCGCGCTGACCCGGCTCAAGGAGATGCCAGAGATCAACCGGGTCGCCTACATCCGGCTCGAGTACGTCGGTCCGCGCAAGGTGCTGCTCGTTGCGGCGGTGGACCTGGACGGCGAGGAGCCCGAGTCGCGCGTCGCCTACACGTTGCGGGATCTCGAGCACCGGCTCGAGAAGGACGCGAACATCGCCGACGCTGTTCTCACGCTCGCCGCCCCCGACGAGCCCAGCCTCTAGCAGCACGGGACAGTCCCGGCGTCACCTCGACCGGGTGGCGTAGGTCGTGGTTGCGACCGAGACGTCGCGCGCGTACTCGTCGGAGTGGTTGTAGCTCTTGACCGCCTGCCACCATCCCTCCGACGAGGTCAGGTCCACGCCCGAGGCGCACAGGTACCTGCCCGCCGCCAGGGCTGCGTCGTCGATGTCCTGGGGGTTCTTGCGGCCGTCGCCGTCGCCGTCGCTCGCCCAGCGCTTCCAGGACCCGGGCGTGAACTGCAGGGGTCCGACCGCGTGGTCGAAGCTGCGGTCGCCGTCCAGCCTGCCGTCGTCGGTGTCGTCCACACGGCCGAAGGCCCGCCCGTCGAGCGTCGGCCCGACGATCGAGGGCTCGGCCACGCCGGCGTCGTCGAGCCGGGCGCCGTCGAGGGTGCCGTGCGAGCTCTCGACCCAGCCGATCCCGGCCAGAGTCGCCCAGTTCAGCCGGCAGGACGGGTGCTCCTTCTGAAGGGCGACATCTGCGGCGGCATAGGCCGCGAGGGCACGCGGCGGGATGCCCGTGGGACGCCCGAGCTGCTGGGCCCAGCGGAGGTAGGGGTTCGCCCGGCCCGAACTCTCCGAGGGTGACGCCTCGGAGGCCAGGGCAGTGCCGGCGAGGGCCGGCTCGGCGACGGTCCCGAGGCCGCCGGTGTCGGCAGCGGGAGCGGCTCCCTGCAGGCCGCAACCGCTCGCGAGGAAGGCGGCGGCCAGCAGCGCTGGGGCGACCCCGCGTGAGACGAGCGCCATCGACGACCTCCCTCCTCTTCGTGAGCAAGTTAGACGAAGCACCCATAAGCGACAACACGCTGCCCGCGCATCTCGCGGTGCGAACCACCCCTCGGGCCGTCGCCGACGTCGACCGGGTCTCAGGACTGAGGACGGAACGCCTCAGCGGACGCCTCCGCCGTCACCGTGACCGCGACGCGCGACCTCGCCTTCACGGGCAGGGTCCGCCCCGCGACGGCCAGGGCGCTGTCCGTCCCGGGCCGGGGCAGGGCGGTATCCCACTCGTTCCTGCTGACCGACCCGCGCGGGTCCCGGCCGTTCCGCTGGGAAGCCTGCGACACGATCGCCTACCGGCTCAACCTGTCGCTGGCCCCGGTGGGCGCCGCGAAGGAGGCCAGGCAGGCGCTGCTGAGGCTGACCGCGGAGCTGTACAGGCAGCTCGACAAGGGCTTCACCGCAGGACGGCCCTACGGGTGGAGCATGGGTCTGGGGGCACGCCGACGGCGATGCGAGGCAGGACCCGCGGGCAGCTGGTGGCATGGCCGATCTCGTGCATCAGGTCATGTACCCGGTCATGCCGGCGTCGCCCCGCCGAGGAACGCAGCCCTTTACTGACGAACGCGCCGAGTGGCGGCAGGGGCGACGGGGCCGTGCTGGGGCACACTTTGCAGATGCTTCACCTCCGGATCGCCGTGCCCGCCGCGCTCTCGAACGACGTGGTGGGCATCCTCTCGTCGGATCCGGCCGTCAGCAGTCTCTCGGTGCTGCGGGGCGGCTCGGTCGAGCCGCCCGGCGACCTCGTGCTCGCGGACGTCGCCCGTGAGGCGACCACCGACATCGTGGACCGGCTTCGTGCCACGGGTCTCCCCGAGGAGGGCACCCTGCACGTCGAGCCGGTGCGCGCATGGCTCTCCAGACGCGGGCTGCAGGCAGAGAAGCTGGCGCCGGGAAGCAGCGCCGACTCGGTGGTCTGGCTCGACGTGGTGCAGCGTGCCTACGAGGAGTCCGAGCTCAACTGGACCTATGGCACCTTCATGGTCCTCGCCACCCTCATCGCGGGTGTCGCGATCATCGTCGACTCCCAGGTCCTCGTCATCGGCGCGATGGTGCTCGGCCCGGAGTTCGGCGCGGTGGCCGCTCTCGGGGTCGCCCTCGTCCGCAGACGCTTCGCGCTGTTGCGTCGAGCGGCCCGGACCCTCGTCGTGGGGTTCCTGCTGGCGATCGCCGTGACGACTCTCGCCTCCTTGCTGGGCAGGGCGTTGGGTTGGGTCACGCTCGAGGACGTCACCGGGAAGCGTCCGGACACTGCCTTCATCTACACCCCGGACAAGTGGTCCTTCATCGTCGCGGTCATCGCCGCGGCCGCGGGGGTGCTGTCCTTGACGTCCGCGCGGGTCGGAGGGCTCTCGGGAGTGTTCATCTCCGTCACGACGGTGCCCGCCGCGGGCAACGTGGCCCTCGGGCTGGCCTTCGGCGCCACCGAAGAGATCTGGGGCAGCTCGCTCCAGCTGGCGGTCAACCTGACCGGCATGGCCCTGGCCGGCTGGGCCACCCTGGCGATCCAGCAGGCCGTGTGGTCGCGCGTCTCGGCCCACCGCGCCCGGCTCGTCGCCCGTCGACGGGGGACCAGAGACCCGAGGTAGGTGACTCAGGTCCCTCGACGGCACGGTTCGGGCGGAGCACGCTCAAAGGACAAGACGAGGAACGTCACAGATCGGGCCTCCGGACGCGCAGGTACGTCGCAGGTGGACGGCTCGTGAGATGGAGGAGTCATGATCGTCATTGCGATGTTGGTGGTCGCTTTCCTCGTGGTCGGTCTGCTCGTGGCGTTCGCGCTGCGGCGGTGGACGCTCGACGAGGCGCAGACCGAGGCTCGGATGCACACGCCGGAGGCGCACGCCGTCGCCTACGACGTGCCGGTAGGCCAGGATCCGGCCGTCCTGCTGGCGGCTCTCGAGCGGGCCGGGTACCAAGCGGTCTCGGACATGAGCCGCGGAGTCGAGCGGGTGCTTGTAGCCTGCCCGGGCGAGCAGGACCGGGCGCAGGTTCGGAGCATCATCGAGCACGTGCACAGCACCGGCTTCGAAGGAGCCGAGATGCACGTGGCGCACGTGACCTTCGAGGACGAACGCTGACCGCACGTCGGTGAGGCCCTCGTCGCCCTCGACCGACGGATCTCGCGGAGGGAAGGCGTCGTTCCGGCGAGCGGGACTCTCCGCGGTTCACGGCGAAGCCCAGCACCTCTGGCAGACTCTCTGCATGCGCGTCTCCGCCAAGTCCGACTACGCCCTGCGGGCACTCATCGATATCGCCGGGCAGGCGGACGCGGGGCCCGTCAGCGCTGAGGAGATCGGCCGGCGGCAGAGCATTCCCCACGGCTTCCTCCTCGCCATCCTTGCCGACCTGCGGCGGGCCGAGATCGTGGCGTCGCAGCGCGGGCAGGCCGGCGGGTGGCGTCTGGCCAGGTCCTCCGGCGACGTCTCCGTCGCCGACGTCATCCGAGCCGTCGACGGGCCGTTGGTGAGCGTGTACGACGTTCGCCCGGAGGCCGTCGAGTACACCGGGTCGGCAGAGATCCTCCAGCTCGTCTGGATCGCTGCCCGAAGCAGCCTGCGTGAGGTCTTCGAGTCCGTGACGATCGAGGACCTGGTCTCTCGGAAGCTCCCCGAGACCGTGATGGCGCGCACCGACGACGAAGACGCCTGGCTGCCTCACTGACCCCTGTCGGCGGTCCTGGGCCCGCGTGGTCCCGGAGCAGCCGCCTCCTGTAGCACAGCCACCACCTCCACCCGCTCCGCGTTCGGGACCTGAGAAGTTCCGGCGGGTTTACCACTATCTAAGTAAAGTCGAGTAAGTTACTCGACCATGCCGAGTATGAGTCGGCCCGGAGCAAGAGCAACGGAAGGAACACCATGAACCTCAGGTCACGAGTGGCGGCGGCCGCCTCGGCCGTCGCGCTGCTGGCACTGGCCGCGTGCGGGGGCGGGGCCAGCGCCGGCAGCGGCGGAGGCCAGGACACGCAGCTCAGCCTGGTCGGATTCTCTGTGCTGGAGGCCGCGAACAAGCCGATCATCGAGAGCTTCGGGCAGACGCCCGAGGGCAAGGGCGTCAGCTTCGAGACGTCGTACGGCGCGTCGGGCGACCAGAGCAGGGCAGTCGAGGGCGGCCTGGACGCCGACGTCGTGCACTTCTCGCTTGACGGAGACGTCACGCGTCTGGTGGACGCCGGCCTCGTCGACAGGAACTGGAACGCCGGGCCGACCAGGGGCATCCTGACCCAGTCCGTGGTCGTGCTCGTGGTCCGCAAGGGCAACCCGAAGAACATCCACGGCTGGGACGACCTGGTCAAGCCAGGAGTGGGAATCGTGACACCGAACCCCGGTTCCTCGGGTTCGGCGCGATGGAACATCCTGGCCGCCTGGGGGCACGTGGTCGCCAACGGCGGCAGCGAGGCCGAGGCCGAGGACTACCTGACCAAGTTCTTCAAGAACACCGTCGCGCTGCCCAGCAGCGGGCGTGACGCGACCACCGCGTTCGCCGGTGGCAATGGCGACGTGCTCATCTCCTACGAGAACGAGGCGATCCTCGCGCGCCAGAACGGCGAGGACTTCGACTACGTCGTCCCGGACGACACGCTGCTCATCGAGAACCCGGGTGCCGTGACCAAGGACGCCGACCCGAAGGCTCGGGCGTGGTTGGACTATCTGCTCGGCAAGGAAGCCCAGATCGAGTACGCCAAGAGCGGCTTCCGTCCGCTCGGTGACGTCGGCGACGTCGAGGTCGAAGGCGCCAACGACCCCGCCAACCCGTTCCCGCAGCCGAAGAAGCTGCTGACGATCGAGAAGGACTTCAACGGGTGGGGAGAGGCCTCGGACAAGTTCTTCGACGAGGAGTCCGGGATCGTGCCTGCCATCCAGAAGGAAACCGGGAAGCAGTGAGCAGTCTTCCGTTCGTGCTGCCGGGGCGATCGGCGCGGGTGCGCCGATCGCCCCGCGTGGGAGCACTCAGCCCTGTCTCGGGTCTGGGCCTGGGAGTGGCGCTCCTGTGGTTCAGCCTGCTCGTCCTGATCCCCCTCGCGGCCGTGGTGGCCACCTCGGTGGAGAGCGGTTGGGGCGCGTTCACGTCCGCGCTGACCAACGAGCAGACCCTTGCCGCAGTCCGACTGACGGTTCTGCAGTCGGTGCTGGTGACCGCAATCAACGTCGTCATGGGGACCGTCATCGCCTGGGTGCTGGTGCGCGACCGGTTCTGGGGCAAGGCGGTGCTCGACGTGGTGATCGACATCCCGTTCGCGCTTCCGACGATCGTCGCGGGGCTCGTCCTGCTCGCGCTCTACGGTCAGGAGAGCCCGCTCGGCATCAACGTCGCCAACACCGGGAGGGCGGTGTTCCTGGCGCTGGCGTTCGTGACCCTGCCGTTCGTCGTGCGGACGGTGCAACCAGTCCTCTCCGAGCTCGAGGGCGACGTCGAGGAGGCGGCAGCGTCGCTGGGCGCCTCCCGTCTGACGACGTTCCGGCGCGTCATCCTGCCGAGCCTCACCCCGGCCATCGCCGCAGGCGCCGCGCTGTCTTTCGCGCGCGGCATCAGCGAGTACGGCTCACTCGTGCTGCTCAGCGGCAACCTGCCCATGCGGACGGAGGTGGCCTCGGTGCGGGTGCTCACCTACATCGAGAACGGTGACAGTGCGTCCGCGGCTGCGATCGCCACGATCATGCTCGCGATCGCCCTGGCGGTGATCGTGTTCCTCGACGTGATCCAGAGGCGGGTGGCCCGTCGTGGTTAGGACCTCTCTTCCGCTGCGTTGGGCGCTCCGCGTGCTGGCGGTCGGATACCTGTTCCTCCTGGTGGCGTGGCCGGTCTCCCTCGTCGTGAAGAAGACCTTCGAGGACGGCTGGACCAACCTGCTGGACGCTTTCTCCGACCCGGTGGTGATCCACGCCCTCCAGATGACCGTGGTCGTCGCTCTCGCGGCGGTCGTGATCAACCTTGTCTTCGGCGTCGGGATCTCGTTGCTCCTGGTTCGCTACGAGTTCCCGGGCAAGCGAATGCTGTCCGCGCTGATCGACGTACCGCTCTCGGTGTCGCCCGTCGTGGTCGGGCTGGCCCTGCTGCTCGTCTACAACAGCCGCGACGGGTGGTTCGGCCCGGCTCTGCAGCAAGGCGGACTCCAGGTCATCTTCGCCTCGCCCGGGATGATCATGGCCACGACGTTCGTCGCGCTTCCCCTCGTCATCCGCGAGGTGGTGCCCGTGCTCGAGGAGATCGGCGACGAGCAGGAACAGGCGGCCCGAAGCCTCGGTGCCAATGCCGGGCAGACGTTCCGCCGGATCACGTTGCCCAGCATCAAGTGGGCCGTCGTGTACGGCGTGGTGCTCAGCCTGGCGCGATCGCTGGGCGAGTTCGGGGCGGTCAAGATCGTCTCCGGCAACGTCGTGGAGAAGACCCAGACCGCCACGCTGGTGGTCGAGCAGCAGTACCAGAACTTCGAGCAGAGCACTGCCTACGCCACCGCGTTCGTCCTGGCGTTCGTCTCGGTGGTCTGCATCGTCATCGTGTCCCTCCTCAGACCCAAGGAGTCCTCATGAGTATCGACGTACGGGGCGTCAGCAAGCAGTTCGGCGACTTCGTGGCGCTCGACGACGTCTCCGTCTCGATCCCGACCGGCCAGCTCACGGCGCTGCTCGGCCCCAGTGGCGGCGGCAAGTCGACCCTGCTGCGGATCATCGCGGGCCTCGAGTCCGCCGACTCGGGATCGGTGATGATCGAGGGAGCGGAGGCCACGCACCTGCCGGCGCAGAAGCGCAACGTCGGGTTCGTCTTCCAGCACTACGCGGCCTTCAAGCACATGTCGGTGGCCAAGAACGTCGCCTTCGGCCTCGAGATCCGCAGGCGGCCCAAGAGCGAGGTGGCGGATCGGGTGGACGAGCTGTTGCGGCTCGTCCATCTCCAGCAGTTCGCGCACCGGCTGCCGTCCCAGCTGTCGGGCGGCCAGCGCCAACGCATGGCGCTTGCTCGCGCTCTGGCGGTGGAGCCCAAGGTGCTCCTCCTCGACGAGCCGTTCGGCGCCCTGGACGCCAAGGTGCGCAAGGAGCTCCGCGACTGGCTGAGGCGACTTCACGACGAGGTCCACGTCACCACGGTCTTCGTCACCCACGACCAGGAGGAGGCGCTGGAGGTGGCCGACGAGATCGTGGTCATCAACGACGGCCGGATCGAGCAGATCGGCACGCCTGACGAGCTGTACGACAAGCCGGCCAACGACTTCGTGATGAGCTTCCTCGGGCCCGTCACCCGGCTCAACGGCCATCTCATCAGGCCGCACGACATCGAGCTGCGTGAGACCGGCGACCGGCTCGGGGCGGGGTTCCGGGAGTCGTCACGCGGCTGGTCCGGGTCGGGTTCGAGGTTCGTCTCACGGTGAGCACCGAGGACAACCCCGACCTGAGCGTCGTCCTCACGCGGGCGGAGGCCCGGGCGACGTTCGTCGACGTGGGCAGCGAGGTCTTCTGCGCACCCAGTCGTGGCGCCCAGACAGTGCCCGTCATGTCGCGAACCAGCGTGGCGGTCTGACGCGACGGAAGGAGAACGCCGGCCCCGCTGGGACTGCGGGGCCGGCGTTCCGTCATGCCGACGGGCGGGCCCCCGCTCGTGGGTGCGACGCGACCAGCCCGCGGCGCCTGTTGCGGCATGGCGAGCCCGACTCCACGGTCAGGCCGATAGATAGGCAATGAGGAGCCCGGCGAAGAGCATCGAGCCGCACAGCACCCCGGCCACGACGCCGAGCGCCACGCCGACCGCGTAGGTCAGGCTGTGGCTGGGCCACTCGACGAGTCCGGGGTCGCTCCCACGGACGCCGATGCGCTCGTGGCCTGTGACGAGGCTGTGTCCGACGCGCTGCACGGCCTCACCCCTCGGCCACGGCCGGGACCGACGCTCCGGCTGCCGGTACGGAACGCGCCTGCAGGCGCTCGAGGAAGATCTCCACGGCCTCCCGCTCGACGCGTAGCTGGGCGAGCTCGGTGCTCGCCGCGCGGGCGTTGTCGATCGCCTGCTCGTTGCCGAGTCGCCTCAGCAAGTGCTTCGCCACCATGTCTGTGCCTCCCGTTTTCCGCGGCCCTGCGTCTAAGTCATTATTCTCTACTAAAATAGTAGAGAATGGCAAGACCCCCCGCCCCGGGGAGGTCGCAGTGGAGATCGTTGCCGTCGATGTCGCGGAGTCGGCAGCAGACTCGCGCTCCATCTGGGGGTCCACGACGGGGAGGCGGCCGTGGCCCGCGGACCATTCGGCCGGCACGTCGAGCGCGAGGTCACCGGCTAGGCCGTGGCTGCCGAAGCAAGTTCCCTACATGGCCGTTCCGGCGCGTGCATCCATGACAGAGAAACCCCCGGCCCAGTCGCGCAGGGGAATCGGAGCGGCTAGGCCGGGTCAGGGTCGATACCCTGCGAACAGTTTGAATCCGGCTTCAATCAGCGGACAAGAGCCGTTAATGCTTTTTTACTCAAAATTGACCGAGACACCGATTCAATACCGACAAGCCGCCGTTTTACCGTTTCCGGCGACGGAACCCTCTTTCCAGCGCCTACCGAGCATGTGACGCCGCTGTGGCCTTCGTAACGTGCGCCGGAACCCCTGTACCTACTCGTCCGGGAGCGGCGGAGCCGCGTTGTAGAGCACGATGGCGAACGTCAGCGGTGCGGCAATCCCGGTGAGGAACAGAGCGTGGACTCGCCGGACGCCGAGGCGATGATCCCGCCGATGAATGCGACGAGAAGCGACAAGGCCATCGCTTTTTCCGATGGTGTTCAGCAGCCACCCGGCAAGACGACTCATGTGAATGTGATTCAGGTCTTCCCGTTAGTCATGGAGCATTCGACTTCCCCCTTGGGACCATGGACCATCAGCGACCGGTCCGCAGTTTATCCTCGGTGCGTGTTCGTGCCGCCCGAGCCGGATGCACGTTCCGCCGGCATTCCGCACCGAGCCCGCTGAGGGGGATCTCGGCGGAACGCCGGCCCTGCCGCGCGAGGGCAGGACCGGCGTTCTCGCCTCTCCGGTCGGGTCAGGCCGAAGCGGCGCCGTTGTCGACCGCGGGTGCGTGCCCCGTCGGGGTGTCCAGGCTGCGGACGACGTGAACAGCGAGCTGGGCGGCCTGGGATCGGAGGTCGGGAATGGCCGCGACCTCCCACTCGATCCCTCTGCGCGCGGCTCCGACCGCGAAGAGGTCCGGGTTCGCGCGGCCATGGGCGTCGATCACGCAGCCGTCGGCGGTCAGGTCGAGGCCGAGGCCCAGGCGATGCGGGCGGACCGCGCCCTGGTGGAGCAGCGCGTCCACCAGGCGGTTCCACCCCCGGGCGGGCACGGGTGAAGGACCGGTGCAGTTGATGATCCGGTCGAAACGGCCGGCGTCGACCTCGTCGACCCGGGCGATCCGCAGGATCCCCGCGTCCTGCAACCGCGCGATGTGGTCGGCCATCCCCGGGGACATGCGGTGTCGTCTGATCTCCCAGTGACGAGCCAGGTCCGTCACGAACCTGTCCTGGTCCTCGGGCGAGAAGCCCCGCCACAGCTCGTTCGCCCCCGCGCGCAGGGAGTCGAACACGTCTCGCCAGTCACCGCCGACGTCCTCGAGCTCGAGGACCCGATCCCGGACGCGCTCGATGACGCCGTCGAGGGTGGCGTCCCCGGGGCTGAAGCTGTCGTGCAGCCTCAGGCTGCCTCGCTTGTGGGCGGTCGGCAGCAGGCCGCGCCTCGAGACGGCCGTGAAGCGTGTCTCGGGCGAGGCCTCGTGCAGCGCCGCCACCACGTCGACCATGGTCAGGCCGGTGCCGAGCAGGAGAACCTCGTGCGAGCCGCCGACGGCCTCCGCGAGGTTGTCGGCCCAGGGGTCCGGGAGATAGCGGTCGCCCCACTGCTCGAGCTCGCGCCGCCGCCGCGGCGGGGGGTTGCCCAGGGCGAGGACGACCTTGTCCGCGGGTATCGCCCAGCCGCACGACAGGTGCACCTCGCGGGGGCCCTCGCCCGTGCGCAGGCCTGTGACCACCCCGCGCGTTCTCCGTAGCGCGCTCCCGGCCGGGACCGGGGTGTCGTCGAGCACGTCGCGGAGGTACCTGCCGTAGACGTCCCGTCGCAGGAACGACGTGGGGTCGGCGGGCAGGCCGTTCGCCGCGCACCAGCGCAACAGGTGGTCCGGATCGCCGTCGAGGGCACTGAGCCGGCCGGCGTAGTTGTTCAGGGTGTGCAGCGGGTGGCTGGTCGCGTAGGCCAGCCCGGGCCCCATTGCTTCCTCCTTCTCGATGATCCGTACGTCGAGGGGGTTGTCGTCGTGCGCGGCCCGCAGCAGGTGGGCCGCGGTGATGACTCCGGCAGCGCCGCCGCCGACGATCACCACGCGTGTCGGGTCGGCCGTCCCGCCCTTGCTCGACACCACTTCTCGCACCAGGTCCTCCTTCGTCGTCCACATGTCGGCGCGTCAGGCAGCACCGATTTCACATCGTTCTACTATCTATACTAACTTACTCCACATACATCAGTTCTGGATGAAAGGTGCCTTGATGTCTTTGCCTCAAGAGCTTCCGCAGGGCGGCGTCGTCGTCCTCGTGGGAAACCCTTCGCACGGGTCGCGCACGAGCGCGGTCAGCAGAGCAGTCGCCGCCGGCCTCGCCGCGGAGGTGGACAGCGCAGTCGAGGTCGTCGAGCTGGCCGACCTCGGCGCCGAGGGGGTCGCTGCCGGCGACGACCGGGTCCATCGCGCCCGGGAGACGGTGACCGGCGCGAGCCTCCTCGTCGTGGCCACCCCGGTCTACAAGGCCGGCTACACGGGTCTTCTCAAGCTGTTCCTCGACACGTTCGAGCCGACCGCCCTCGAGTCGACCGTCACGGTGCCCGTGATCCTCACCGCCTCCGGTGCACACGGTGCTCTCGCGGACCTCCAGCTCCGCCTCGTCCTCCAGGCTGTCGGCGCCGTGCTGCCGGTCCCCTCGTTCGTCCTCGAGGAGCACCACCTCGACCACCTGACGCAGTACGTCGACGCCTGGCAGCGACGCTTCCTGCCGGCCGTCTCCGCGGTCGCACATGCAGTACGCCCCGAGGAGGTGCTTCAGTGATGACCAGTCTTTCCCTCTCCCATGCAGAGGAGGCCCCTCAGCCCGTCACGGCCGACCTCTTCCGCTCCGTGTTCCGGGACCATCCGGCGAGGGTGGTCGTCGTGACCGCGCCCGGTGACCCGGCACCCGCGGGCTTCACGGCAACCTCCCTCACGTCGGTCTCGCTGGAGCCGCCGATGGTCTCCTTCGCGGTGGCGCGTTCGGCATCGGCGTGGGCGACCGTGTCGCGAGCCCAGCGACTTGCGGTGCACCTGCTCGCGTGTGACCAGGACTGGCTGGCCAGGACGTTCGCCACCAGTGGCATCGACCGCTTCGCGGGGGTCCGGTGGCAACCGGCGCGCGAGGGCGAGCCGCTCATCGAGGACTGCGCCGCCTACCTGTGCTGCCGCGTGGTCCAGCAGGTTCCCGCAGGCGACCACGTGGTCGTCCTCGCCAGGGTCACCGAGGCTCGGGTCGGGGCATCCGGCGATCCGCTGGTCTACCACGCAGGCTCGTACGCCACCGTCGAGCCGCTCGAGCGGGAGGCCCCCCGGCGCAAGCCGCTCAGGAGCGTGGCCCCATGACCGCGCTGCTGACACCGCAGGCCGTCGGTGAGGCCGAGGGGCTCGAGAGACCCGGGAGGCGCCGACAGCTGCGCAACCACGCCGATCGCCTTTCCTGGCTGCGTCGGTGGGTGAGCCCGGTGCTCATCGTCCTGTCCTGGCAGATGCTGAGCAGCGCCGGGATCCTCACCGAGGACGTTCTGGCATCGCCGCTCCAGATCCTCACCACCGGGGCCGAGCTCATCGCGGAGGGCACGTTGCAGTCCGCGACCGCGACCTCGATCAGCCGGGTCCTGTCGGGCTTCCTGATCGGCGCCACGTCAGGGCTCCTGCTGGCCCTGGTCGCCGGGCTGTCGCGGATCGGCGAGGACGCCGTGGATCCGCCGATGCAGATGCTGCGCACCCTGCCGCACTTCGGCCTGATCCCGCTGTTCATCGTCTGGATGGGCATCGGCGAGACCCCCAAGATCGCCCTGATCGCGATGGGAGTCGCCTTCCCCCTGTACCTCAACACGTTCGCCGGCATCCGCAGCGTGGACCGGAAGCTCCTCGAGGCGGCACGCACGCTGAACCTGACCCGCCGCCAGCGGCTGCGTCACGTGATCGTCCCGGGAGCGCTCCCGCAGGCACTCGTCGGCCTGCGACAGAGCCTCGGTGTGGCCTGGCTGTCGCTGATCGTCGCGGAGACGGTGAGCGCCGACTCGGGCCTCGGCTACCTGATCAACGACGCCCGAGAGTTCCTCAAGACCGACGTCATCGTGGTCGGCCTCGCCGTCTACAGCCTCCTCGGACTGCTCACCGACTCCCTCGTCCGACTCATCGAAAGGAGGGCGCTCGCATGGCGCTCATGACCAAGGACCCCCGGCCGTCCGGGAGGGCGGCCGACGACCGCCCGGGACGGGACGGCGCGCACCACGCCGTCGCCACCGTCACAGAGCTGCACCGCTCGTTCGGCGCGACGCACGTGCTGAAGGGGGTGGACCTCGAGATCCGCCGCGGCGAGTTCGTGGCGCTGCTCGGCCGGAGCGGTTCCGGCAAGTCCACACTGCTCCGGAGCCTCGCCCGGCTCGACGCCGCCCCCAGCAGGCAGCTGCAGGTCGACGGCGCCGTGTCGGTCGCCTTCCAGGAGCCGCGACTGCTGCCCTGGCGGAAGGTCGAGGACAACGTGGCGCTCGCCCTGGCCAACGGACCTCTCAGTCGGAGCCGCCGCACGCACGCTCGCCGGGCGCTCGACGAGGTCGGCCTCGCCGAGAAGCGGGACGCCTGGCCCGGGTCGCTCTCGGGCGGCCAGGCGCAGCGGGTCTCCCTGGCTCGCGCGCTCGTCCGGGAGCCGGACCTGCTCCTTCTCGACGAGCCCTTCAGTGCCCTGGACGCCCTCACCCGGCTGGAGATGCACCGCCTCGTCATCGCCCTGTGGAAGCGGCACCGCCCCGGCGTGCTCCTCGTGACGCACGACGTGGACGAGGCGCTCGCCCTCGCGGACCGGGTCCTCGTCCTCGACCAGGGGCGGGTAGCGGCGCAGTGGGCGCTCGACGTACCGCGGGACCGGCGGCGGGACCACGTGCAGACCGCGACCACCCGCGCCCGGGTGCTCGACGCGCTCGGCGTCGACGCCGACATCCGAACCGACGACACGACAGAAAGTGGAGCAGCATGAGTACTTCCCGACGAATGAGATCACTGGCCGCACTCGCGACGGGCCTCGTCGCCGCGGTCGCCGTGAGCGCGTGCTCGAGCGCGGCCGGGCAGAACGCCGAGGCGGTGCGGGAGGACGGCAGCGTCGACCTCTCCAAGGTCACGCTGACCATCGGTGACCAGAAGGGCGGCTCCAAGGCCCTCCTGCGAGCCTCAGGAGAGCTCGACCAGCTCCCGTACAAGGTCAAGTGGCAGGAGTTCACCTCCGGGCCACCTCTGCTCGAGGCGCTCAACGCGGGGGCCATCGACCTCGGGGGCGTGGGCAACACGCCGCCCCTGTTCGCGGCCGCCGCCAACAGCGACCTGGTGGTCGTCGCGGGCGACACCATGGGCGCCAAGGGAGACACGATCGTCGTCCCGCAGGACTCGGAGATCGACGAGGTCAGCGACCTGAAGGGCAAGGACGTCGCGGTCGCCAAGGGCAGCTCGGCCAACTACAACCTGCTCGCCCAGCTCGACAAGGCCGGTGTCGGCTTCGACGACGTCCACGTGCAGTACCTCCAGCCGGCGGATGCGCTCGCGGCGTTCAGCGCGGGCCACGTCGACGCCTGGGCGGTCTGGGACCCCTACACGGCCCAGGCGGAGCTCGAGGAGGGCGCGCGGGTCCTCGCCGACGGTGGCGGGGTCGTGAACGGCATGACCTTCCAGGCGGCCTCGCCGGACGCGCTCGCGGACAAGGCCACCGAGGCCGCCATCGAGGACTACGTCTCCCGGCTGGCGAAGGCCAAGGTCTGGAGCAACACCCACCGCGACGAGTGGGCGAAGGTCTGGGCACACGAGACGGGGCTTCCGGTCGACGTCACGAGCCGGGCAGTGAACCGGCGGGTCGCCACGCCGACCGCCATCGACGACAAGGTGATCGCCTCCGAGCAGGAGATGGTCGACGCCTTCGTCGACGCCGGCCTGCTGCCCGACCAGTTCGACGTGGACCCGTTCTTCGACAGCCGTTACAACCACGCGGTGCTCAGCGCCGCGGGGGAGGAGTGACCCATGAGCATCAAGCTGCACTGGTTCCTGCCGACGACCGGCGACTCACGAGGCCTGGTCGGCGGCGGCCACAGCGTCCCTCAGGGGGTCGGGCTACCGGCTGGTGGGGCCGGGACCGCGACCGCCTTCCGTCAGGCGAACATCGACTACCTCGCGAGCGTCGCGCGCACTGCTGACCAGCTCGGTTTCGAAGGCGTCCTGACGCCGACGGGCACCTGGTGCGAGGACGCCTGGCTGGTCACGTCCGCGCTGATCCGGGAGACCCGCCGGCTGAAGTTCCTCGTCGCCTTCCGGCCCGGAGTGACCAGCCCGACCCTGTCGGCGCAGATGGCC
>DASVBF010000068.1:0-4564 GCA_036375975.1 Nocardioidaceae bacterium
TCGCGCTCGCGGCGTACTCCCACCTGGACGGGGTAACCCGGCACACCTCCTGGGAGATGGACCCCCAGGGGATCCGCTCCCGCCCCGCAGGAGCCGACCTGAGCCTGGGCGAGCACGCCCTGGGGCAGGAGCTCACCGAGCTCGGCCTTCGGCGGGCGCTGTTCAGCACGAGCATCCCGAACCTCGCGATGAGCTTCGGGGACGCCGCGCCGGTCTGATCCAGCCGACGCTGACACCTGCGTGGGGGACCTCCTGCTCTACCAGCAGCGCGAACGCGCTGGTGCCATGTGATGGGGAGGTGCCCATGGCTGTCATGGGCTCGGCTGGGGTGACGTGCTGGGCCTCGCCCACATCTCCGCCCCTGACCCTTTCGTCCCCTCTCGCCGGGACCGATGACCCTACGGACCGACCCTGGCCGGAGGGGAGCATCGAAGGAGGGTGCCGGGGCGGTTCCGGCCACGCACGAAGGGGGCATCATGGTCACGCCCACGCGAGTACGGGACACACGAGGGCCGGAGTTCGAGGGGACGCGGCCGATCGCAGGCGTGTGGTCCTGGCTGATGCTGGTCGGCGGCACCCTCGGCGTCGTCTCGGGCGTATGGCAGACGGTCGAGCGGATCGCCTTCGCCAAGGGCGGCAACAAAGGGGCCCTGTGCGAGATCAACGCCGTGCTCTCGTGCAACAGCGTGTTCAACCACTGGCAGTCCTCCGCCCTGGGGATCCCGAACTCGATGATCAGCATCCCCGTGTTCGCGGCGCTGGCCTTCGCGGGCCTGTCCCTGCTGATGGGCTCCCAGCTGTCCCGGTCCTACCTCGCGACGCTGTTCGGCATGACGGTCTTCATGGCCGCCTTCCTGACCTGGTACATGGAGCAGTCGGCGTTCGCGATCGGCGTGCTCTGCATCTACTGCACGGTCTGCGCGGCCAGCCTGATCACGGTCGGAATCGGCCTGACCCGGGTGGTCGACGCGAACCAGGCGCTGGGCACGGGCAGGGCCGGCCGGCAGCTGCGCCTGCTGGTGGAGGCCCGCGCGGACGTCATCATCTGGCTGGGCCTGGCCGCGCTGATCGCGGTGCTGCTCTACCTCGGGCTCGCGCTCTGAGCCTCGACGCGCTTCTTCAGCCCGTTGAGGGTGCTGTCGACGAGTCCCTTGATGACCCGGCTCCGGACGAAGCCCGGCAGGGGCATGTTGTGGTGGATGGTCAGGTCGTAGGTCACCGAGGTGCGGTCCCGCGCTGACTTGGCCAGCGTGTAGCACCCCTCCTGCCCCGTCTGGAGATGCCCCTTCAGCATCGTCCAGGACATACCGTCCCCGGTGTGCTCGTAGGAGAGGGTGTACTCGTCGCTGCCCACTGTCGCCTTCGCCTTGAACCGCGCGGTCGCCGGCAGGCCGTCGTCGTACTCCTCGAGCACCTCGGCCTCGAGGATCTCGGGTATCCACTCGGTCTGGCTCTCCAGGTCACGGATGGTGGCGAGCACCTCGTCGAAGGGTGCGTGGAGAGAGATCGTCTTCTGGGCTGTGTCAGTGGGCATGGTCCTCCGTCCCGTAGTAGCCCGCGCGGAGCAGCTCGACGATCTCGTCGACCAGTGGCATGCGGGGGTTGGTGCGGTTGCTCAGATCCTGGAAGGCGGTCATCGCCAGCTCAGGAAGCGCCTCGAGGAACTCCTCCTCGGCGATCCCCATGTCCTTCAGCGACCGCGGCATGTGGATCCGGTCGAGGAGGTCGTCCACCGCCCGGAAGAGCCGCTGGCGGCTCTGCTCACCGCCGTGGCCGCCGAAGACGACCTGCCCGAGCATGGCGTACTTGTCCGGCGCCACGTAGGCCGAGTAGCCGGGTGCGGGCATGAACTTGCTCGGCAGGCCGGCGTTGTAGCGGAGCACGTGGGGCAGGAAGACACCGTTCGCCCGGCCGTGCGCGATGCCGAACCTGGCCCCGACGGCGTGCGCGAGCGCGTGGTTCGTGCCCACGAACGCGTTCGAGAACGCGAGCCCGGCAAGGGTCGCGGCGTTCGCCATGTCGGTCCTGGCAGTGAGGTCCGTCGGGTCGTCGTACGCCTTGGGCAGGGCGTGGAAGATCAGGTTCGCGGCCTGGACGCAGAAGGCGTCGGTGTACGGCGAGGCGAAGATCGACACGCCCGCCTCGAGCGCGTGGGTCAGCGCGTCGATGCCGCTGTCGACGGTGACCGACTGGGGCATCGTCACGGTGAGGAGCGGGTCGACGATCGCCTCGTCGGGGACCAGGCAGTAGTCGACGAGCGTCTCCTTGCGGTCGCCCACCGTGATGACCGCCGCAGGTGAGACCTCGGACCCGGTGCCGGAGGTCGTCGGGATGGCCACCAGCCGCACCTTGTGGGCGTCGCGCGGGTACTGCGCGATCCGCTTGCGCGGGTCGAGGAACGGGATGGTCAGCTCGTCCAGCGACTTCTCGGGGTGCTCGTAGAAGAGCCGCATCGCCTTCGCCGCGTCGATCACCGAGCCGCCGCCGACGGCCACGATCAGGTCAGGCCGCACCCGCTCGAGGAGGCCGACGCCACGGCGGATCAGGTCCTCGTCGGGCTCCGGCAGCACCTCGCTGAAGACCTGGATGTGCTCGGATCGGAGCTTCGCGCGCAGCTGGTCGACCACCCCCCGCTCGTCGCAGAGAGCGTCGGTGACGATCACGGCGTTCTCGCTCTCGATGTCACGGAGGTTCTCGAGCGCACCGGCGTTGAAGTACGTGTTCGCCGGGACCCGGAACCACTGTGGCGGCGTGCGCCGGTGCGACACCGTCTTGATGTTGAGCAGCTGCATGTAGTTGACGTTCTCGGTCGTCGACGAGCCGCCCCAGGTGCCGCACCCGAGGGAGAACGTCGGCGTGAGGTTGTTGTAGACCCCGCCGAGGGCGCCGACCGCGGTGGGAGCGTTGACGAGGATGCGCCCGGTGCGCACCGCCTTGCCGTAGGCCTCCACGACCTCGTCGTCGTTGGCGTAGATCGCCGAGGTGTGCCCCAGGCCGCCGTGCTCGGTGACCAGCACCGCCGCGTCGATCGCGTGCTCCACGCTCCGGGCTCGGACCATGCCGAGGACCGGCATCAGCTTCTCCTGCACGAGCGGGTGCTCGGCGAGCTCACCGAGGTCGTCGGGGAGCGGCGCGAGCAGGATCTTGGTCGTCGCCGGCACCTCGAAGCCGGCTCGCTTGGCGAGCTCGGGAGCCTGCTGCCCCAGTGCCTCCATGTTGACCTTGTCGCCGCAGCCGAACGCGAACTCCGAGAGCGCTCCGGCCTGCTCCTGGGTGAGGAGATGGGCGCCCATGCGCTCGAACTCCGCCACCATCTCGTCGTACACCTCGTCGTCGACGATGCAGGTCTGCTCCGCGGGGCAGATCACCGAGGCGTCGAAGGTCTTGGAGATGAGCGTGTCGACGACCGCGCCCTTGAGGTCGGCGGACCTGTGGATGTAGACCGGGGCGTTCCCGGGGCCCACGCTCAGCGACGGCTTCCCGGCCTCGTTGGCCAGCTTGACGATCTTCGGTCCCCCGGTGACCCAGATGAAGTCGACCTGCGGGTGCTTGAAGAGGTAGTGGGTGACGTCGTGCTCGGCGTCGGGGATGACCTGGAGCGCACCGTGCGGCATCCCCGCGGCCTCGGCGGCCTGGGCGAGGATCTGCACCGACCGCTCGCAGCACTTGATGGCGTACGGCGAGGGCCGGAACAGCACGGCGTTCCTCGTCTTGGCCGCCACGATCGCCTTGTAGAGGACAGTCGAGGTGGGGTTCGTGACCGGCGTGATCGCCAGGACCACGCCGATGGGCTCCGCCACCCGGACGATGTTGCGCTCGACGTCCTCGTCGATCACCCCGACCGACCGCTTGTCGCGGAGGTAGTCGGCGAGGAACTCCGTGGCGACGTAGTTCTTCACCACCTTGTCCTCGAAGACTCCGAAGCCGGTCTCGTCGATGGCGACCTTCGCGAGCTCCGGCGCCGCACGTACTCCGGCCCTCACCATCGCGTCGACGATGGCGTCGACCTGGTCCTGGTCGAGGTTCCGGAAGGCGTGCGCGGCGTCCACTGCCGTCTGGACGATCTTGTCGACCTCGTGAATCCGGTCTTCGTTGGTCATGATGGCTCGCTCCAGTGGTTGAATCCCTGCAGTCAACGCTTCCCCCGAGCCGAGGGGAGCGACAGGGCCGATGGTCCTCCGGGCTAGGCCCTGTGGGCCGTCTGGTAGCCGAGGACTTCCGTCACGGCCTCCGAGAGACACTCCTCGAGGGCATCCACGAGATCGGTCGCGCCGGTCGTCGAACCGGTGTCGCCGAGCATCTCCAGCTCGTACGCGAGGTGCCCGACGGCGGCCAGACCGAGGTTCAGCGCGCTGCCCTTGAGACGGTGGGCGGCCTGGGTGAGCGCCCCGGCGTCGTGGGAGGTGATCGCGGAGCGGATGGCCTCCACCGACTCGGGGACGCGGGCGACGAAGTTGCCGATCGCTCTGTCCAGGTAGCTGGTGTCTCCGGGTTCGAGGTCGCGGAGCATGTCGAGGCGCTCCCGGTCGAGGACGCCTGCCTGTCCCCTCGCCTGCTGGGGTAC
>DASVBF010000110.1:0-3628 GCA_036375975.1 Nocardioidaceae bacterium
ATCTTCGTGGTGGACCTCGTCGACGTCCGCTGACCGCCCCTGACCCTGTCACGGGTTGGGGCTGCCGAGAGGGCCGGTCCCGGCCGACGACGGTGCTTGGTCCATCCGGACGAGCTCCTCGCGACCGGCTCCTCCGGAGACGCCGAGCGTGAGCACCGGCCCGGTGCCTGGCGCGTAGAGCTTGTACTCCACGACGTTCGGCTCGGTGCCGCTCGTGTCCTTGGTCAGCAGGGCGTCCTTGTAGCGGCCGAGAGGAACCTGCGCCATCTCGTCGAGGCTCAGCACCTCGCCGTTGTCCTCGGCCTCGCCCTGGAGGTACTCCTGCCGGTAGCTCAGGCCGGGGCGCGGGTGTGCCGGCACGATGATGCCCGCCTGGGCGCCATCAGCCCCCGCCTCGAACGAACCCTCCCGGCTCGCGACCTTCCCGTCCTCGAACTCGGCGGTGTCCTCCCCGAGGTACCAGATGTTCCCGGCGCGGTCCTGGGCATACCAGTCCCGCGTGTCCTCCACGACCTCTCCCTTCGCGCTGACGGTGTCCCGGACGACGCGCGCGGTGACCCCGTTGGCAATGCGTCTGGTCTGGCGCGTGACGACCACGACGACGTCCTGGACGTTGCCTTCCTCATCCGTCTCGCGGTAGGTCCACCGGGTCCCGGGCTTCATCGGCCAGTAGCGGTTCGTGATGTGGGTGGTGAAGTCGTCGGGGTTCAGCTCGACTCGCTGCCCGCCTCGCGGCAGGTCCGTCGCCGCGGCCGGTTCCGGTTGCTGTCCCCGGTCCTTCTCGCCGGTGCATCCGGCCGTCACGCTGAGAAGTACGGCGGTCAGGGCGATCGTGACGCTACGCATGGAGACACCTTCCCGCGGTGTTGCCCTCCTGGGCTACGTCACGCGGACCGACTCCTCGTGCAAGGTCACGACGTCTCCCTTGACGAGCTGGCGCCCGCGACGGGTCTCCACCTCACCGTTCACGACCACGAGGCCCTGCATCAGCAGCGGCTTCGCCTCGGCGCCGTTGTCGATCAGGTCTGCGAGCTTGAGGAACTGGCCGAGCCTGATCGACTCGTCACGGATGGCCACGTCTCGGACTGTCACACCGTCATCCTTCCTCTCCTGCCCCGCTCAGTGGACGAGGACCGTGAAGGCGTGGATCAGCACACCGACCAGACCACCCACGATCGTGCCGTTGATCCGGATGAACTGGAGGTCACGTCCGACGTACAGCTCGATGCGCCGCGCGGCCTCCTTGCCGTCCCAGCGGTCGACGGTGTGGGTGATGACCGCCGTGAGCTCGTCGCCGTAGCGGCCCACGATGAACACCGCGAGGTCGGCGGCGTGACCGTCGAGCCGCTCCCGCAGCTTCTCCTCGGTCACCAGCCGTGCACCGAAGGCAGTCAGCTCCAGCACCGCGCGGTGGCGCAGCGGCCCGTCGTCGTCGGCCAGGGCGTTGAGTAGCGCGGTGCGGAAGGCGTTCCACAGCGAGGTGGCCGTCACCACCACCTGGGGATGGTCGAGAACCCGCTCCTTGAGCCGCTCGGCCCGCTCCTGCGTGGCCTCGTCGTGCAGGAGGTCGTTGGCGAGCTTGGCGAGCACGCTGTCGAGTGCCGTGCGGGCGTGGTGGTACGGGTCCTTCCTGATGTCGTCGACCCAGGCGACCGCCTCGACGTAGACGCGATGGGTGACCCGCTCGTTGAGCGCCTGCGGAGACCACCAGGGGGCCCGCTCCCCCACCACGTCGGTGAAGGTCTCCTCGTTGTCGAGGAGCCAGCGGTGCGCCTCCTCGAGCGCGAGGTCGACCAGCCCGTGGTGGGCGCCGTCGCGCACGATCTCCTCGAGCAGGCTGCCGGCGATCGGGCTGATCGGCTCGTCGCGGAAGCGCGGCAGGAGGACGTCTTCCACCAACGCGGCCATGTCCTCGTCACGCACCCGTGACAGGCCGACCTGGAGCACGGCCGCGACCTCGTCGACGACCCGCTTGCTGTTCTCGGGCTCGACGAGCCAGTGGCCGATTCGTTCGCTCATCCTGGCCAGGGCGATCCGGTCGCGGATGACCGACTCCTGCAGGAAGTTCGCGCCGACGAACTCCTCGAGGCTGCGCCCCAGCTCGTCCTTGCGGGTCGGCACCAGCGCGGTGTGAGGCACCGGCAGGCCAAGGGGATGCTTGAACAGCGCCGTCACCGCGAACCAGTCCGCCATCGCGCCGACCATGGAGGCCTCCGCTCCGGCGTTGACGAAGCCGAGGAAGCCGTCCTGCCCCAAGGTCAGCAGGTAGACCGTTGCGGCGAACATCAGCAGCGCGACCGCCAGAGTGCGCATCCGCCGCAGCGCGACGCGGCGCCTCTCGTCTGAGGCCTCGTCCGTCCCGAGCGCCAGGGTGGGGGTCGTGGTGGTCACGAGCCCGAACCTAACGCACGCCTCCCGACGGCGTGGGTGGTGAGGTGACGGCCTCGTCCCCGACCAGGAGCGTCGGGGTGATGCCGGGGACAACGCTCACCGCGACCGCGGTGCCGACCGGGTGCCGGACCGCGTGGGGCTGCCAGGAGCGGAGGGTGGCGCCGGAGGCCAGCTGGACGGTGTGGAGGACGAACGCGCCGTGGTACTCCACCGCCACGACGTGCGCGGCAGAGTGCGGGTCGACGGCCAGGGCCACCTCGTGGGGCCGCAGCACCACGTCGACGTCGACGTCGCAGTCGGCCCAGCCCGGCACGGTCGAGACGACCCCGATCTCGCAGGTGAGGAGGGCGTCACGGACGTGGGCCGGGAGGAAGTCGGCGTCGCCCATGAACGAGGCGACGAAGCGGGATGCCGGCTGCTCGAAGACCCGCTCCGGCGTGTCGACCTGCTCCACGCGGCCGCCTCTCATCACGACCACCCGGTCGCCGACCGAGAGCGCCTCGGTCTGGTCGTGGGTGACGAGCATGCCCGTCGTGCCCGTCTCGCGGAGAACGGCGACGGTGTCCGCACGCACCTGGGCGCGCAGGCTCTCGTCGAGGCTGGAGAACGGCTCGTCCATCAGGACCACGGCCGGGCGTGGCGCGAGCGCCCGTGCCAGGGCGACCCGTTGCTGCTCTCCCCCTGACAGCTCGTGCGGGTAGCGCGCGGCGAGATGACCGAGCCGGACCAGGTCGAGGACCTCGCCGACGCGAGCTTCCCGGTCGGTCCGGGGCATCTTGTGGAGGCCGAAGGCGACGTTGTGCGCCACCGTGAGATGCGGGAAGAGGGCGTGGTCCTGGAACACCAGGCCGACGCGGCGCTGCTCCGGCTGCCGGAAGTGCCGTCGGTCGGCGACCACCTCGCCGGCGATCCGGACGGTGCCCTCGTCAGGTCGCTCGAGGCCGGCGACGAGACGCAGCGTCGTGGACTTGCCGCACCCGGACGGCCCGATCAGCGTGACGAGCTCCCCGCGTGCGGCGGTGAGGTCGATCGAGTCGGCGGCGACGGTGGAGCCGTAACGCTTGCTGACGCCTTCGAGCACGAGAGCGGGCGCCCGGTCGGTCCCGAGAGGGGCGCCGGGAGCCGCCATGAGGTCCGGTTCCATCTCAGAGTCCCTTCCTGGCGCCGTCGGCCCGCCGAACCTGGCCGAACAGGAAGAAGACGGGCACCACGGCCACCACGACGATGACGAGGGCGG
>DASVBF010000116.1:0-19208 GCA_036375975.1 Nocardioidaceae bacterium
GGTCCCGCTTTACATTGCCGCCTACCTGCTCGCGATGTACGGAGTGGTCGGCATCAACTCGTCCGAGGTGAACCTGCTCAGCCTGCCGCTGGCCGTTCAGGAGATGGTGCTGGCGGTCTGGATGATCGCTCGCGGCTTCCGCCCGGCGGCCGTCTCGAACACGCCGGAGGTCTAACGAGGCCGGCCGCGCACGGAGAGCCCGCTCATCGGCTGGTCCGCAAAACTGAGCCGCGCCGGCAAGCGGCGGTTTGACGCACCGGCGACGACGGCTCCCGGATGCCCTTCTTTCCCTGCGGGGGATGTCCGGATGTTGGCGACTCAAGGGCATTTGCGGCCCAGAAACCGCCCACCGAGTAGACCTCTGCACGAGTTGAGCGCCGTTACAGCTGGCCTGGGGACCAGTGCCAAGAGAGCCGCGCGAACTGCTGACGCCCAGACTTCACGAACACTGGCGACGCCCCAGCGGTCACGGCCCACACTGCTGTACGCCATAGAGCGCCTGAGGCTTGATGCCGCGTCTAACTGGGCGCTGTGACGCTAGCTGGCGTGTGAATCGCTTCGGTGTTTGGCGAGGGCCCTGTATCGAGTCTCCGCGAAACAGGAGGCGGCGGCGTTGTGGGGAATTCGTGCCGCAGTTGAGCGGGGGAGCGGTAAACGTGCAGGTCACGGCGGGGGCATCGACGTTCTATCAATCCGTCGGCGTATGCCTACGCAGGTTCGAATCCTGCACCTGCCACCCAGTGAAAAGGGCCTCTGACCAGCACATTTGCCGGTCGGAGGCCCTTCGTCGTTGTCCGGCTGACTCCGGTCAGTTCCGGCTGTAAGCGGCGGGTCGTGGGGAATACGTGCCCAGGACACCTTGGACATCTGCAAGGTCGTCGACCCGCCAGCGGCAGGTACCTGAGCCGCCCGCGGATAGCTGTGCCCTTGCAGGAGCCGCAAAGAAAGGTCTAACGATGCGAAACCGAGTCCTCGCCATGCAGTGCTTGTATCCCTTACGTTCTCGTCTTCCTGGCGCTGGCAACTCCTGGCGCGGTCCAGGCGCTCGCCAGGACTGGGGGTCCGTATGGATCATTGCCCCTACCTGAGCGATACATCTATTTTTAGGTAGGTGACGATGAGGAAGGGAGGCCGTCGTGGGTGCTTCCCGAAAGCCCTTCGCGGTCGGCGCCGCGGTTCTTCTGTCCGCCGCGTTTGCACTTACAGCGTGTAGCAGCTCGAACGACTCCGGAGGAGGGGCAAAAGGGCCCTCGGAGTCGGCGTCCGTTCCACAGATCAACGCGGGCGACTTCACCTCTGACTTCTCGGAGATGGAGAAGCTCAAGGATCTGGCGTCACAGGGGAAGGGCATGGTCGGGGTCCTGCTGCCTGACACGACCACCTCGACTCGTTACGTCCAGTACGACGCCCCCTTCTTGAAGAAGGCGTTCGAAGCCGCTGGGCTCAGCCCAGACCAGTACAAGGTGGACAACGCGCACGGCAGCGCCTCCACCATGCAGACCCAGGCCGAAGCCGACATCAACGCCGGCGCCTCGGTGCTCCTGATCGACCCGCTCACCACGGGTAGCGGTGCCGCGATCGAGTCGAAGGCCGAGGCCGCGGGTGTCAAGGTCATCGACTACGACCGTCTGGTGACCGGCGGCCCGGCTGACCGCTACTACGTCAGCTTCAACAACGTCCAGGTCGGAAAACTGATCGGCCAGGGTGAAGTGGACTGCATCAAGGCGTGGAACGTCTCGAAGCCGAACCTGCTGATCTTGGACGGCGACCCCACCGACAACAACGCGAAGCTGTTCGCCGAGGGGTACAACGGAGTGCTCAAGTCGTACTTCGACGACGGGACCTACGTGAAGGTCGGCGAGCCGGCCGGCACCTGGGACCCGCCCACCGCCGCGACGACGTTCGAGCAGCAGACCACCGCTCACCCGAACATCAACGCGGTCGTCACGCCGAACGACGACAACGCCAACGCCGTCATCTCGGTGCTGAAGAAGAGCAAGACTCCGGCGGAGACGTTCCCGACCACGGGCCAGGATGCCTCGACGCCGGGTCTGCAGAACATTCTGACGGGCTACCAGTGCGGAACGGTCTACAAGCCCGTCTACGCAGAGGCGCAAGCCGCTGCAGCGCTGGCCATCTACCTGAGGGCCGGAGTCACCCCGCCGTCCACGCTGGTCAACTCGACTACGGACGACACCGTGATCGGCAAGAAGATCAAATCGGTCTACACGACGCCGGTCTGGGTGACCTCGGACAACATGGCGGATACCGTGGTCAAGGACTCCGAGACGACGGGCATCGGACCTACCGCGGCCGACATCTGCACCGGCAATGTCAAGAGTGCTTGCACGGACGCAGGGATTCAGTAGCCACGACCGGGACCTGGTGAGGTCCCACCGGGTGTGACCTCACCGCGTCCCGGCACACGAGACCGGGAGAACGCCACGGACACCGCGACTGCAGAGACGGGTGGCGCGGCCCCCACCGAGCCGCCCAGGGACGACGAGCCGCTGCTGCGCCTGCGCGGCATCGGCAAGAGCTTCGGCCCAGTGCAAGCCCTCACCGACGTGGACTTCGACATCCCCGCCGGCCAGGTCACCGCGTTGGCCGGAGACAACGGTGCAGGCAAGTCCGTCCTCATCAAGTGCATCGCCGGGATCCACGCCCCTGAAGAGGGTCAGATGTGGTGGCGCGGCGAACCCGTGCACATCCACACCCCCCGGGAGGCGGCAGAGCTGGGGATTGAGACCGTCTATCAGGACCTTGCGTTGTGCGACAACCTCGACATCGTCCAGAACATGTTCCTAGGCCGCGAACGGGTGAACCGCGGGCAGCTGGACGAGGAGTCCATGGAGAAGGCGGCGAAGGAGACACTCGCCAGCCTTGCCGTGACCACCGTCCGGTCCATCCGTCAGCCGGTCGCCTCCCTGTCCGGAGGCCAGCGGCAGTCGGTGGCGATCGCCAAGTCGGTCCTGTGGAACTCCAAGCTGGTGATCATGGACGAGCCGACCGCTGCTCTGGGCGTCGCGCAGACCCAGATGGTCCTCGAGCTCGTACGCCGGCTCGCCGACCGCGGCCACGCGGTGCTGATCGTGTCGCACAACATGAACGACGTCTTCGAGGTCGCCGACCGGATCGCCATCCTCCATCTGGGCCGGATGGCCGCCGTGCGGCCGGCCGCGGAGTTCGACCGGCAGATCGTGGTCGACCTGATGACCACCGGGACGTCGACCCGGATGGTGAAGCCCCCGACGAGTGCGGAGTAGGCCATGGGGAACCTCGACAACCTCGACTCGGCCACCGAGACCGACGACACCGCCGCGGCGACGTCGGCCCTGACCCCCTCGGAGCCCTCGGCCAGCGCCTACATGCGTGCCTACTTCAACCGAGTAAAGGGGGGCGAGTCCGGTGTCCTGCCCGTCGTGGCCGGTCTGCTGCTGGTCTCCATCCTGTTCCAGTCGGCCAACTCCAACTTCCTGACCGCCGGCAACCTGGTCAACCTCCTGGTCCAAGCGGCGGTGTTCAGCCTGCTCGCGATGGGCATGGTGTTCGTGCTGCTGCTCGGGGAGATCGACCTCTCGGCCGGCTTCGTCAGCGGCGTCGGCGGCGTCATCATGGCCGAGTTGGTCAAGCCCGCGACCGGCTGGCCGTGGTGGGCGGCGATCGCCGTGGGGCTACTGACCTGCGCGGCCATCGGTCTGCTGCAGGGGTCACTGATCACCCGGATCGGACTGCCCGCGTTCATCGTCACGCTCGGCGGCCTGCTGTTCTGGCAAGGCGTGATGATCAAGATCGTGGGCGAAGGTGGATCCCTGCTGATCCAGGACGACGTGGTCAACAATATCGCGAGCGGCAACCTGGTTCCCTGGGCGGGCTGGGTCGTCATGCTCGTGATCGTCGGACTCTATGCGATCTCTGCGTGGCGTCACGATGCCCGTCGCCGAGCAGCGGATCTGGTCGCTCCGCCACGCTCCGTGACCCTCGCGAAGAGCGTGGCTGCGCTGATCGGCGGAGCGGCGCTGGTCCTCCTCTGCAACGCGGACCGCGGACGTCTGGTCCCGGTCATGGGCGTGCCTTGGGTCATCATCCTGGTGTTCGCTGTCCTCGCGCTGTGGACCTTCCTTCTCGGGCGCACCAGGTTCGGCCGCTACGTGTACGCGATCGGCGGGAACGTTGAGGCTGCCCGACGAGCAGGCATCAACGTCGCCTGGGTCCGCACCGCAGCGTTCGGCCTCTGCTCGCTGACGGCGGGGATCGCCGGCGTGGTCTACGCGTCGCGGCTGCGTTCGGTGTCGACCGCGCTCGACGGAGGAACTCTCGTCCTGTACGCCGTGGCAGCGGCGGTCATCGGTGGCACCAGCCTGTTCGGCGGCCGAGGAAAGGCCCTGGCCGGCGTCATGGGCGGCATCGTGATCGCGGCGATCGACAACGGGATGGGCTTGTTGGGCTTCGACGCCTCGACGAAGTACATGGTGACGGCGCTCGTGCTGCTGATCGCGGTCACGATCGACGCCTTGAGTCGACGCGGGAAGCCAGCGCTCAGATAGCCTCGACCTACTGACTGACCAACCAAGGTCATTGGTCTCGTCCCTCGGCGCGTCGCTGCCAGATCGTCGTTTGTGACACGGCGGCGAGCGACACGACAGAACTGATAACCATGCTCAGGGCCGCCTTAGCGAGAACGGTGAACCAGTCTTCGATCCTGGCGTGGGGCTCTCCTTCTCTGCGGGCGAGCGCCGCCGCGGATCCTCGCGAACTTCATGCGCGACCGCGCGAACCAGGTCACGCTCGGAACATTCGTGTCGACCTTCCGAAGAACATGTCGCTGGCGCCTCGGTGACCTCCGAGCTCGTGGTCGACGACGTGCGGCTGCCCGCCTCGGCGATGCTGCCGGAGGACGACCCAGAGCTCGAGGAGCTGTTCTGGCAAGGCTTCTGGGACTGCCTCGCGTGCAGCTACCCGCAGCGCACCCGGTAGCACGGACGTGACCCGGACGTCGGACTTTGGCGCCAACGCCAGCGAGTACCTGTCCGCTGTGGGAGCGCCCCACGAGATGCTCGTCCCGCTACCACTGCCCGACCGGCTCGACCACCGGTTGTTGCTGTGGCGGGACATCGGCCCGGACTTCACCGAGCGCGACCTGCTGCTGATGACTCTCCTGCGACCGCATGTCACCGAGATGCACGCCCGGCAGCTGCGCCGGCAGCGTGGCACGCCTGAGCTGACACCACGCCCGCGAGAGATCCTGCGCCTCGTCGCTGCCGGATCCACCAACCGGCAGGTCGGGCGGGCACTGGGCCTGACCGAGCGCACGGTCGGCAAGCACCTGGAGAACGTCTATCTGCGCCTGGGCGCCAGATTGCTCGTCTCGAGCTGCCGCGGAGCTGCCTGCGGCGTTGCGCATCCTGTCCGCCGGACGGATCCGAGCCCAAGGGCAAACCGGTTCTACCCATGCTCGATTCCGAAGACCCCGTAACGGTGCCGGACGCTTGTCGTTGAGCCGGTCGCGAGAGGAGCCGTTCGTGACTGACCTGACCCGCCGCCATGTGCTCTCCGCCGCTGCGCTCGGGGCAGTCGCCGTGTCGGGTGCCGTGGGCCCCGCTGAGGCAGCCGCTCCGGTGTTCCGCCACGGGGTCGCGTCCGGGGATCCGCTGCCTGATGCGGTGGTGCTGTGGACCCGGGTCACTCCAACCGCCTCCGCGCGGCCGGGCTCCGGCCAGGGACCACGGGTCCGCGTGCGCTGGCAGATCGCGTTGGACCCCGGCTTCCATCGGCCGGTGGCTCAGGGGACCACGCTGACCGGGCCCGGACGAGACCACACCGTGCACGTGGACGTCCGTGGGCTGCGGCCGGCGACGCGGTACTGGTACCGGTTCGAGGCACTGGGCAGGATGTCCCGCATTGGTCGGACGCGTACCGCACCGGCCCGACGCGCGACGACCCCGGTTCGCTTCGGGGTTGTGTCCTGCGCCAACTATGGCTGGGGCTTCTTCGCCGGCTACCGCCACCTCGCCGCGCGCGGCGATCTGGACGCGGTCCTCCACCTCGGCGACTACATCTACGAGTACGGTCCTGACGGCCCTCTGGTTCCCGGCGTGCAGCCCGCGACCGTCCGGGTCGCGGAACCTCGCCGGGAGTGCCTCACGCTCGCCGACTACCGGGAGCGGCACGGGTGCTACCGGGCCGACCAGGACCTGCAGGCCTTTCACGCGGCACACCCGATCATCGCGGTGTGGGACGACCACGAGATCGCAAATGACACCTGGCGCGGTGGCGCGGAGAACCACTCGGACGACGAGGGTCCCTGGGCCAGGCGGGCACTCGCCGGTCGTCGCGCCTGGCTGGAGTGGCTGCCCGTGCGGCACAGCGACCCCGATGACTGGCTGCGGATACAACGCCGACTCCGATTCGGCTGGCACGTCGACCTGTGGATGCTCGACGAGCGCCGCTTCCGCGACGAACCCGTGCAGAGCGTGGCCTTCAGCTACGGATCTGTGGACCCGGCCGTCAACGACCCTTCGCGGACCATGCTTGGCGACGACCAGCGCCACTGGTTGGTTCGCGGTCTGCGGGGCAGCAACGCCACCTGGAAGGTGCTCGGCAACCAGGTGCCGTTCTTCCCGCTCACCTTGGCACCCGGTGTGCCCGAGGCTGTCGAGGACGCCTTGTCCCCGGTAACCGATGGCGCAGGGGGTCCAGCCTTCACGGCGTACGTCGACGACTGGAACGGCTACGCCGCAGAACGTGACCGGCTGGTGCGCGGCCTCGGGGAGGTCGAGAACGTGGTGATCCTGACGGGCGACGTGCACGAGAGCTACGCATGCGAAATCCCGACGAGCACCGGGGACTACCGGCTCGACGGTCGTACGGCGGCCGTGGAGTACATCTGCCCAGGCATCTCCTCGCCGTCCTTGAAGAGCTCGGCGAGTTCAGTCATGCCCGGTTCCGGGGAGGTTCTCGGCGCGATCCTGGACGCCAACCTCGCGGCCAACAACCCGTGGGTGAAGTACCACGAGGCCGACCACACCGGCTTCGGGGTAGTGGACTTCGACGCCCGCCGGGTGCACTACGACTTCTGGCACCTCGACGACGGGCGGCGCCGCGACAGTGGGGTGGCGTGGGCCGCGTCGTGGAAGACGCGCAGGGGAACAGGGCAGGTGGTCCCGGCGGCGGGCCCGCTCCACTGAGGCGGTCTCCCGTGGCGAGCAGGGCCAGCGATCCACCAGGTCCGCGCTAAGCCGCTCAGGGCGTAAGGAAGGTCGAGTCGCGCGCGCTCCCCGATCGCCCGACCGCATCGCCGTGGAGTGCCCAGCGCGTCTGCTGCTGGTGGGTGAGATCGCTCGCGCCAAAGGCCCGTTCCTTGGCCCTGCCGCGCGCGGAACTCGGCAGGACAGCGCACAACGCGGCATGACCGTGCTTTCCCTGTCTGCGGCATGTGCGGACGCCGGGGACTCAGTCTTTGCTGGGACGCTCCGGCCGCCGATCTGCGGTCCGCTTCCAAATGAGGTACCACCCGCCCGCGATCAGCGCAGCGACTCCAAGGCATCCGAGCGTGAACAACGGTCCTTGCTGACGCCATGCTCCGATGGCGAAGAAGACCAGCCCGGCGGCGGACAACCAGCGGAACTCAAGAAACCGTTTGCGAGCTGGCACCCGCCAAAGGCTACCTGCGCGGTTCATGTTCAGCTGCTCGGATCGCGGCTGCCATGTCAGTGAATCTCGGTTCTGGCTGGCGTCACGAACGATAGGTCCGCCACGTGGGAAACGCCGTCTCGCCCGGCGCGGAGCGATGGTTCAGTCAGCGGGGTAGTAGCAGACCAACGTGCCGGTCTCCACCAGGTCATTTCTGAGCCGAAGGTCGAGGAATCCGTCGGCGTACACGTCCTCGCTCGCAAGGTCGCGCATCGTTCTCCAGACCTCGACAGGCACTGCAGCTTCTCCGATGACGCTGTTGCCGAGGAGCACGTGGGCGCGTGTTTGATCGGGCAGCATGTCGAACCACACGGAAGGTTGCTGCCACTTGCCGCGCTGGTTGCCGAGGTCGGCGTAGCTCGACAGCAGGGAGGCGGCACCTTCGGCGGGTTCGAAGGTCAGCGACGCTGATGCAGGCCGGTCGTAGTTGTCGAGCACCCCTTCCTTGTCCTCGGGCATCTCCTCCAGGTCGGCTTGCTGATCCAGCGCCTCCAGCTCTTCTGCGCGGCGAAACGTCAGCTGGAGTGATCGACCGATGGTGACGAGGTGGAGCGCGGCGCGTCCGGTTGCCTTCCACGTTTCGAGTCCCAGACGGTGGGGCGGCACGTCCCGCCGCCAGAGATCGAAGATGAAGCGGTGGACGGGCGTCGTCTCGTCCAGTACTTCAGACAACTGATGGGCACGCAATCGGCCCCGGAGTACCGCATCACTGTCGCCCGAATCCGATCGCGCCGCCCAGGCTTCCTCATAGGCTTGACGGAGTCGTCTCCTCGCCTCGCTGTCCGCGCTCATGGCCTGAGCGTAGAAGGTCCCAGAACGCGTCGCCGCGATTCGTCCTGTGGTGTCCAGCCACCTCCAGCCTGACCCTCGACCCCTCAACGGCATCGCGCTGTGGTGTCAGTTGCGGTCTCCCCTCAACGCGGCAATCGCGAAAGTGCTGTCAGCGCAGGAGGATCAGCCAAACGGCGGCGCCCAGAGCCAGCCCGCCTAGGAACAGCAGCACCGTCGTGCGACGCGTCCCACGTGCCCGCAGCGCCTCCTCTTCGCTGACCAAAGTCGCGCCGACTGGGTCAAGGGGCGTGCCCTTCGCCTCATCCGCGGCCTGCGAAGCTGATGATGCCTCCGTGCTTGACGATGGTTCGACAGCGCCCGTCGGGCACCGGGCAGACGAGCAGGGAACCGTCCTCGGACCACATAACGACGTGGTTGTCGTCGAGCCACTGGGTTATGCCGAAGTAGCTGCCACTGGGGTAGCCGGCCGGCATACGGACCTGCAGCGGCTGTCCGGTCTGGGCGAGCCGCACGCTCACCTCGACGCCCCGGTCGTCGCCGAGCAGACGGGTACCTTCGAGCCGGAAGCTGTACTTGTCGTTGAGCTCGGGATCTGCGTGCGGCGGCCGCACCACGTGCGTGCCGCTCGTGTCGGAGATCTCCTCGCCATGCGGGGGCGACATCAGCGTGCGCGACCAACTGCGGCGCGTGGTCCAGTACGACTCCCAGCGGACCGTCGTCTGTTGGCCGGTGGTGACGTCGAACCTCATGATCGGGTCCCTGTACCGCATGCACTGACCGTCGAACTCGACGCACTGGCGCTCCTCGGGCACCCAGTAGACCGAGCGGTCGCCGACCGCCAGGAGCGTGCTGCGATCTGAGCCGAACCGGCCGACCTCATGCCGCAAAGAGGTGTCGTACACGACGTAGTCACCGGTCTCAGACTCGGACCAGACGACTGTCGACCCCGCACTGGCGAGCGCGACGCCGAAGCCACGGATCCAGTTCCCGGCCACTGTGCCTATGCGAACGGGCTCGGCCCCGTCGGTGAACCACAGCGTGCGGCAGGCGACGCCGTACGGGCACGCCTTGTCACCGCGAACGAAGACCACTCCGTCGTCGGTGGCGCCCACCGCCTGCACGGCCTGGCCAACATCGATCGCGCTGTCGCCCCAGTGGATGGTGCTGCCCATGGCGTAGGTCAGCCGCCGCGTCTGCACCTCATCGGTCTGGTTGGTTTTGTTCTCGTTGGGCTTGTCGACCGGTCCCTCAGACCGATGCTGCACGCTGCCCGCAACGATGCCGCCGACGGCGATCACCGCGACGGCTGCGACGGAGGCCAGCACGGCGGTGATGCGGCGACGGTGCAGGCGCTGTTCGCCCTGCGCGATGACGTCGCCGGCGTCAAGGGTGGGGATCTCGGCCCGGTCCGCGTCCTGGCGGAGTAGGTCTCGAAGACTGTTGGTCATGAGTTCACCGCCTCATCGTCCAGCGGCGGGGTGTCGAGGTTCGCGCCCGAGCGGTCCCGGAGCCGACCCAGGCCGGTGGAGACCTGAGACTTGACCGTGCCGACAGAGCAGCCCATGACCTTCGCAGTCTGAGCCTCAGACAGATCTTCGTAATAGCGCAGCACGATCGCGGCGCGCTGCCGCGGTGGCAGGGTGCGCAGATGGGCCACCATCGATGCGTGAGTCGTGACTGCCTCGCTTGGGTCGGGCACCGCCGTGTCCGGCAGCACGTCGGTGGGTCGTTCGTGGAAGGACCGACGCCGACGCCACGAGATCGCCGTGGTCACGATCGTCTTGCGCGTGTACGCCTCGGCGCTACTGACGTCCCGAAGCCGTGGCCACGCGACATACGTCTTGATCAGTGACTCCTGCAACAGATCCTGGGCCAGCTGGTGATCGCCCACGATCAGGTAGGCCGTCCGGAACAGGGTCGCGGACCGCGCAGACATGAACTCGGTGAAAGCGGTGGCCTCCCGCGACTTTCGCACCACCATGACCACCCTCGTTCGTCAGAAACCGATCCGACCACAAAGATCCTCTACCTGTAAGACGCACTCAGCAGCGACGAAGGTTTAGAACCACCGACGAACTCGAGCACCCTCATCGGCAGTTGCGCGTACCTGGCTGCGGCAACAGTGCGTTTCCCTGCCCGCGTCAATCAAGGGCCGTGGCGAGCCCCTGGGCCTCGACGACGAGCGCCGTAAGCCCGTTCTGGGTTCGAGTCTCATGGCTCTCGCCCGCTGACCAAAGGGCTGCCGCTCCGGGGCGGATCACATGCGAGACTCCGTCCTCACCGGAAACCTCGGCGTCCCCCTCCACCAGGACCAGACACTGATCGACGACGGCTGGGTGCCTCCCAATCGTGCCCCCGGGCGAGAGCGTTGCAACGACAACGTGAGCGCCGGGCGCCATGGGGAAGATGCCAAAGCCCTCGCTGCCGAACTGGGTGATGTTGCGAGTGGCCAGGTGGCCGAACGAGATGACACGCATCGGCTCATCATTCCTGTGCCCGGAGGATCGCGGGCGTTGAGGTTTTCGCTCATCGGACCGGGTAAGCGGAATAGCGGAAAAGACGCTCGCAACGTCAGAACTACTGTGCTTCCAGCGCGCGGGCACCGGACCGGAGCCTCTTGCTGGAGTGGCAGCGGAATCTCGCATGCGACGCAGGCTCTTGGCTTGAGTCGGAGTCTTCGTGCCGATGGAGGCACGATCGCTCCCGCTGTTAGGCTGCCCGACCTGGGGCGGGCGCTGCCGCAAACCGTCGTGTCCACGGAGGTTTCCTGTGAAGTTGGGGCTGCACTACTGGAACTACTCGACGCCCGCCGATCCGGCGCGGATCGCACCGACGCTGGCCGAGGCAGCGCGCGTCGCGGAGCAGGCGGGCTTCGCCTCGTTCACCGCCATGGACCACTACTTCCAGATGGAGACCCCGAGCACTGCGGCCGACGAGCCGATGCTCGAGGGCTACACGGCCCTCGGCTATGTGGCGGCGCTGACCGAGCGCATGACGCTCGGGCTGCTCGTCACGGGCGTGATGTATCGGCATCCCGGTCTGCTGGCGAAGATCGTCACCACCCTCGACGTGCTCTCCGACGGCCGCGCCCGTCTCGGCATCGGCGCCTCGTGGTACGAGCGGGAGCAGCGCGGGCTAGGCGTGCCCGTGGTGCCGGTGGCCGAGCGCTTCGAGCGGCTCGAGGAGACGCTGCAGATCTGTAAGCAGATGTGGAGCGAGGACAACGGGCCGTACGAGGGCAGGCACTATCAGCTCGCGGAGACCGTATGCGTGCCGGCGCCGCTGACCCGGCCGCATCCGCCCGTCATGATCGGCGGAGGCGGTGAGAAGAAGACGCTACTGTTCGTGGCGCGTTATGCGGACGCGTGCAATCTCTTCGGCTCAAGCCCAGAGGACGTGGCACACAAGCTCGACGTCCTTCGTGCGCACTGCACCGACGTGGGCCGCGACTACGACACGATCACGAAGACGGTGCTGGCGCTGCTGCCGCCGCTGGAGGACCCGAAGGCGTTCCTGGTTCAGGCCGAACAGTATGCGCGCCTCGGTGTCACAGAGCTGCAGGTGATGCCGGACCGCGACCCGGTCGAGTTCGCGCAGCGGGTGGGGCAGGACGTGGTACCGCAGCTCGCGTTGATCGGCTGAGGGGCACAGGCGTCGTCCGGTGGTTCAACGGCCTTGGGGGCGATGGCGGAGGGAGGCCGGGTTCAGTGGCGCGCGGCGCGTCGGCGCCAACCACTCAAGTTGTTGTCGTGCCTCAGACCAACGGCCTCGCGCGGAGCCGGAAAGCACAACCCGCGTTCCGAGAAACCGCGCCAGCCGTTCCCTCAGCGGAGCCAGCAGTGTTCGGCGTAGGCGGGAAGATCGAGGTCGTATCTAGACTTCCTACCCCCAGCGTCATTCTGGGCGGGGCGCCGGTCCCCGGGACTTACCCGATCTCGGCAGTTGCGCGCGGACAGCGGCATGTGCGTGCGAGGGTTCAGCGGCCACCGGGATACGGCCCTTGGCCGGAGACGACCGTGAGGTCGGGTACCGGCGGGCCGTGCCAGACGAACAAGGGTGTGCCCATGGCGCGTGCTTGTCTGGCCCTCCCGAGCCGGACCAGACGGTTCTGCAGACCGACGACCTCCCGTGGCCACCGACCGGCTCGCATCCATGCTCGGCTTACTGCGTCTTGGTGCTGGGTGAAGGAGGTAAGTTCCTCGTCACCTCGCGCCTCGTCCTCGTCAGCCAGACGCAGCGATTCCGCGCATGAGTCCGCCATGGCCTACACGAAGCCATCCGAGCACCGGGACAGAGTCCCAGGACCCTCTGCTCTCACAACCGACAACGCGTCTTTCGCAGGTCGTCCGGTCAAAGCTGTGTAAAGGGCCGCCGTCAAGGCAGGGGTCTCGCCGCCGTCTTGGCACAGCGGGTCGACCAACGGGTTACCCCCAGACATCAGCGGAACGCATGGCCCGGACTCGACGTCGAACGTGGCGAGCGCCGACTCCTCGCAATCGAAGACCACAGCCGTAACGTCTCGACGCAGATGAAGAGGCCGCAGAAGCATCACCTGGCAGTATGGCTGTACGACTAGGTGTCCGCACATCCGTACGAGCGGGTCGCGGCAGTTCCGGACGTCCGGCCACGCGTTCGCGATGGCACGGGGGCACATGTCAGCCTCGATGTTCCTCAGGGCTCGGCGCCGCCACGCGAGCTCATCGACGGCCGCACCGGGCTCTGCCCGCGGTAGTTGCGCAGACGATCTCCGACGTCACTGTGCCGTGCGTGTCATACCCTAGATTTGCTTGCATGCGCACCATCACGAGCGGCCGCCTCGTACTTCGCCCCTGGCGCGATGACGACGCCGACTTCCTCCTGGATCTGGAGTCGCGCTGGGACGTCGTGCGCTTCCTGGGCGCCCATCCCACGACCATGAGCACCCGCGAGGACGCACTCGCCTCGATTGCCCGCCGGCGCGCCGTGGACGACCCGATCCACGGAATCTGGGCGATCACCACAGCCGCCGAGGGTCGCCTGGTGGGAAACCTTCTGCTCAAGCCGATTCCCCGCTCGGCCGGTGAACCCTCCGACGAAGCGGACGACGTCGAGGTCGGCTGGCACCTACATCCCGACGCTTGGGGGCACGGCTACGCCACCGAGGCGGCTGAGGCCGTCCTCGACGACGCATTCAGACGCGGACTGGCGAAGGTCGTTGCCGTCACCAATCCCGCCAATCATTCCTCCCAGGCCGTCTGCCGGCGGCTCGGCATGACTCACCTGGGGCCTACGACGAGGTACTACGACGCCCCGCACGAACTCTTCGAGAAGCTGCCCAGCTGATTGGCACGCCGGAGACGGCACACGTCGGATTCCAGGGGTACGTCCGCCCCCGGGCCTCCCGGTTGGCGAAGATCTGCGGATGCGTCCTGCTGGATGTGCAAGGGCCGTCACGCCCGCTCATCGGCATGACCGCGAGTTCACTGTCCGCGGCATGTCCGGAAGGCCGCAACTGAGTGCTGACCGGCTGAGAACGCGTGACCCAGCCAGGGAGGCTGTGCGGTTGGTGACGCCCTAGTGTCTTGACGGTGCGCATCGTTCTGCTAGGAGACAGCCACCTCGCCCGTATCAAGCGCGAACTCCCACGCCTGGGCGAGAGCGTGTTGAATGCGGCAGTCGGCGGCGCCACTGTGCTCGACCTGGAAGCCCAGGCCAACGGGGCGGTCCTGACCGCCGAAGACATTGTCGTTGTCTCCGTCGGCACGAATGATGGCGCGCCCTGGAAGAAGGTGCCGGAACACGACTTCCACCGAACCCTGACTGACTTCGTGATGTCCCGCCGGGTGCGAGCGTGGGTAGTGATGGCGCCACCGGGCGTGGACGAATCGCGAGTCGGCGCTGGTGACCGAACCAACGCGGTGTTGAGTGCCTACTGTGCCGCGGCGGCCGCTGTCGCTGAGTCGGTTTCCGGGCGACTGATCGCCTCGCGCGCGGTGCTCCAGCCCCTTGGCTCTCGAGCATTCAACAGGGACGGTGTGCACCTCAGCGGCAGCGGTTATCGGCTGCTGCTGTCCGCGCTGACGAAGGCAGTCTCCCTCTGAAGTGGCACCTGCGCGCGGACAGCGGCATGTCCGGATGTGTTCAAGTCGCGGAGCCGTAGGCTGCGAGAGTGAACTGGTATCCGAAAAGGGACGCGGAGCGGCACCCGCAGAAGCCCACCGTGGGACAGGCTGCCTTCGGAGCCGTGTTCTTCTTGGCGCTCGCGGGAATCGCGCTCTACTGGGCTGCAGGGGAGCCCGATGCCGGCAACCGCATCTTCCTATGGGTCATGGCCGGGCTCTTGCTCATCCTGGCAACATGGCGGGTCGCCTTTGGTGTTCGCCTTGCCAGCGACGGCCGGAGAGGTCGTCGGGCCATCCGCGGCCTCTGACAATTCGAAAGTTGGATGTCTACGCTGACGTTCGAACGTCAGCAGATGAGGGCTTCCCTCAACGCGGCAGTTCCGGGCGTTGCCGTCTCAGTCGATCCGCGCGACTCGAGGCTGTGAACGGCGACACGGCAGGACCTCGAAGCCCACCCGGCAACCTCACACCGGGGCACGCTCCGGGCTGTGCATGGCGCGCCACTCTCGCGCGAGCATCGCGTACTGGTAACCGTCGACCCAGCCCAGCTCGGCGTGCCAGGAGTCCTCGATTCCGTGCTGTTCACGCCGCATCCCCGCTTTCTCGAGCACTCGAGCGGAGGCGGGGTTGTCGGCGTTGCAGCTCGCGGTGACACGCCGCAGTCCCAGGTGGTCAAAGGCGGTGGCAAGCAGTCCGCGGGCGAGATCACTGGCCACACCCATTCCCGCGGAGCCCGGCTCGACGATGTACCCGATCAGCCCTTCGGTGCGCTTCGGCATCCCGGGCTGGCCCATGCCATCGACAATTTCGAGGAAGCCCATCGCGACGACGTGTCCGTCGACCTCGGCCACGCAAGAGAAGTCAGTCTCACTGGTGGGCACTGCCAGCCACTCCTGACGGAAGCTCTCCGGTTCGACACTGGTGCGCATCATGAACCGGTTGACTGCGGGATCGTTGCGGAAGGACAACAAATGTTCGATGTCCCGCTCACTGGCTTCCCGAAGCAGGAGACCGCCGACGCGCATCGGCCAAGGACTACGAGAGGAGGTACAAGACATCCCGACATGCTTCTGTGAGTTGGGGGCCGTGACAATCGGTTTACCGCTCATCGGGCCAGTTACGGATTTCCCTCCCCGCGGCATGAGAGTGCACACCTCCACTGCTGGGCTGGCCCCGGATGCCAGGCGTCCCTCGCCAACTGCGGACAATGTCGGACATGGCTGTCGGCGTCGTGGTCCTGAACGGTGGTTCGAGCGCGGGCAAGACGAGCATCGGGCGGTGTCTGCAGGATGTCCTACCTCGGCCGTGGCTACTGCTGGGCGTAGATGACCTCATCAACGCCGCGCCGTCGTCGCTGATCTCCTACGGACCACAAGGGGAAGTGGTCTTCGGTGACCAGTGGCGTGCGCTGGAGACCGCGTGGTCGCGAGGAGTCGCCTCGATGGCACGAGCCGGTGCTGGAGTGATCATCGACGACGTCTTCCTCGACGGCGCGGTTTCGCAGCAGCGAACCAGCGAGTGCCTCGAAGGGCTGGAGGTGCTCTGGGTTGGCGCCCAGTGCGCCCCTGATGTGGCGGCCGCTCGCGAGCGGGCACGAGGGGACCGGCCAGCCGGGATGGCAGCCGCGCAGGCGGAAGCAGTGCACCGAGGTGTCGTCTACGACCTCGTCGTGGACAGCAGCACCTCCTCACCCGAGGAGTGCGCCCGCCGGATCGCGACTCGCGTGACTTGACCCCGCCCGCTCATCGGCATGTTGGTGCGCGCGGGCAGCGGACTTGCCGGGTCTACCTGCGGCATAGTCCCAATCCAAGCGACGAAGGCTGGGAGGGCATGTGATGACCCGGACACCGAAGGTCGGCGACGTGTTCCTCGTTCCGACCGGGGACAGCCGTGCGGGCGTCGGGCAGGTCATAGGCGCCTACGGCAAGCACGCCAAGTACCTAGCCATCTTCAGCCTGGTGCTGCCCCTCGACCAAGCAGCAGCCCGAGCCACCGAAGCGCTCACATCGGGGTTACTCCTGCTCGGGCTATCGCTCGACGCGAAGTTTCACGCGGGCTACTGGACGGTCGTTGATCACGCTCCCGTGCATCCGGACATGCCCCTGCCTGCGTACAAGGAGGCAGTCACCACTCACGACCACATTGACGTTGTTGACCACAGTGGCCTTCGCCGGCGCAGGGCGACTCGTGCAGAGGCGGACCTGCTGCCCAACCGGAAGGTCGTTGCGCCGGTACGTCTCGAACGGGCGCTGCGTGTTTCGTTGGGTCTGGAACCGTGGTTGACGGCATTCGACGACTTGACGCCGGGCAGCATTGTGCCCAGCGCGGCAATGTTCGACTGAGTCACCAACGTCCGCTCATCGGCAGTTCAGTGCTTTCAATGTCCGCGGCAGATGAGGGCATGCTCGGACGCTGGCGCTTCTCGTTACCGCTCTCTTGGCGCTCCGCGTTCCCACCAGTCGTTTGGTGGCTGCTCCCGGATCATGGTCGCCGCAACCTCCACCGGGAGATGGTTGCAGAACTTCCAGAGCTCCTTCGACGCGCGGGAATACTGGAACAGAGCCCGGTCAACTTCCAATGCGCCAAGTTCGCCGGCACGGTAGCGATCGATGGCGTCCCCGACCCGGTTCACGAGGTCACCCAGCTGCGCGTCGTGGTAATCCGCGACCACCGAGCGCGCCGCCCGTCGCTCCGACTTGCTGGACACGCGTCCGAGGTTACTCACCTGCTCGCTTCGCGGCGGCCGCGGCGCACGCTGTCTGCCATGAGCGGATGTGCGGTTTGGTCGACGTCGCCGTGCTGCGGTGGGCCTTAGGGCGAGAGCCAGATTCCTTGGGTAGGTTGCCCGCCGTGACTGAGCTCGGACCCGTCCCCTGGCCACCGCCCCCGATCAGAACCGAGCGGCTCGTGCTCCGTGAGCCTGAGGCCCGGGACCGGGCGGCGTTCATCGAGCTGTTGGCGTCGCCGGAGGTGCACACCTACCTTGGCGGCCCTCGTCCGCGTGACGAGCTCGAACGCGAGATGCCCGGGGTGCCCGAGCGGTGGCCCGGGAGTTTCGTCGTTGATCTCGACGGGGCGATGATCGGCCAGATCCTGCTCAGGAGAGCAACGGAGCACCGTCGCCCGGCAGCGGTGGGGAAGGTCGATCTCGGCTACCTGTTCCTGCCGCGGGCGTGGGGGTTCGGGTACGCCGCCGAGGCGTGCGTGGCGGCACTCGACTGGTTCGACGGCGTCCTTCCCGGCGAGCCGGTGGTGCTCACCACCCAGACCGCCAACGTCGGCTCGATGCGCCTCGCGGCGAAGCTGGGGTTCACCGAGGCAGAGCGGTTCCAGGCCTGGGACGCGGAGCAGTGGCTCGGCCTGCGGTCCCCGGCAACACCGTCCGAGTGAGCCCAGCCCGCGCTCGTCGACATGATCGCCCCTCGCGCAGTTGCGGACTTCCCTCAACGCGGCAAATCCGGATGTTCCCACCAGCTCTCGGTCAGAATGTCGCGGTGAACGTGAGCATCGACGAGAGCAATTCCCTGGAATTGAACCTCAGCGACGTGCTGGTTGTATTGGCGGGCCTACCCGGTACGGGCAAGACCACGATCGGAAGGTTGCTCGCTCGTCGGCTCCGGGCTGCGTATCTGCGCACCGACGTCATCGCTGGTCCGATGCTCCTCGAGGGTCTCACCGAGGACAACGCAGAAGCCGGGCATGTGGCATACGGCATCGCCCGCGAGGTCGCGACCGAAGACTTGCGTGCAGGCGTGCCTGTCGTGGTCGACGGCGTGCACGCGACCCACGAGCGGAGAGCGATTTGGCGCGGTGTCTCCGAGGCTACCCATACCCGCCTGGTTCAGTTGGAGATGACGCTGGCGGACGGGGTGGAGCACCGCCTCAGGGTGGAGAACCGCCAGGCCCGCGGGTACGTCGGTCCTACTTGGGAGCAGATCCTGGACATGAAGTACGACGATTGGAGCGAGGCGATCGACGGGCGTCGGCTGCTCGTGGACAACTTCGAGACCGACGCCGCCTTGGCACGTTGCCTCACGCACGTGGCGAGCCCCGATCCAGCGTGATTCGTGCTCATCGGCAGTTCACTGCTTTCACTGTCCGCGGCAGTTCCCGATGGCCGCAGCGCACGCTATCTGCGGCATGACCGTGCACTCAGATCTTCCCGACACGCAACATGACGAGCCCGTCCTCTCGCCATTCCGTAGTGGACTGTGGCGGCGGTAGTTCCACTCCGCCGATGCCGCTGCTGGCCTGGAACTCGTCCATCATCGAGGCCAGCAGTTCGGACGCCTCACGCTGGGTCTCAGGATGGTTGTCGGGGTCATCTAGCCCCAAGCCGAGCACTAGGTCGCCCTCCTCAGTCACCGTGATGCTGGCCTCGTAGTGCGTCTTGGCGTGTAGGTACAGCGACAAGGCGTTCACGGCTTCGGCGTCGCGGCGGAGTTCTGCCAAGGCATCCGCGTCTCCGGCGGCAGGCGTCTGCGCTACGAACGTTCGCCTGAACGCCTGGAACCGAGGGTCGCCGGGTTGGGTTGCGTCGACGTAGCGGTCGATGAACCGGGAGAGGACCGCCGGCCGGCCGCTGGTTCTCACCCAGACGTAGATGTCCATGCAGGGAGGCAC
>DASVBF010000131.1:0-6839 GCA_036375975.1 Nocardioidaceae bacterium
GCAAGCTCGTCCTCGCCAGCAACACGGGTGAGAAGTTCACTCTTCCTGTAGACGCGAAGCTCCGAGCCGCTCTCCGCGGTGACCTGGCACGACTCGGCCAAGGGGAGATTCGAATGGACAGCGCTCTGCGCCCGAGGGACATCCAGGCGAGGATCCGTGCTGGAGAAAGCCCCGAGACCGTCGCGGACGCCGCCCATACCACCATCGAACGCATCATGACGTATGCGACCCCCGTCCTCGCCGAGCGGGCGCACATCGCCGACCGCGCCCAGCGCGCCTCCGTCCGCCGCCGTGCCGGTGAGGGGCCGGCTCGGATCCTCGGCGACGCCGTTGCCGAGCAGCTCCGGTCGCAGAACGTCGACCCGGAGTCGGTGGACTGGGACTCCTGGCGTCGGGAGGACGGCCGCTGGACGCTCGTCGCGGCCTTCCGCGCGAGCGAGCGGAGCCGCCGCGCGGAGTTCATCTTCGACGTGCACGGGCGCTACGTCGTTGCCGAGGACGACGAAGCCCGCTGGCTGGTGGGCGAGCCCTTGGTCCAGCGGCCGCAGCCGGGGCCCGGACGGGCGACCAGCCCCCGTCGGCTGGCGGCGGTGGGGCGGGACGACGAGCTGCCGCTCGGCGACGATGCCATCGACCTCGTCACCACCCCGGAGGCCGAGGCCAAGAGCGCTGAGGCGGAGGCCGAGGAGCCGACCGTCGACCTGACCCCGACGGCACGGGAGCTGCGCGGCGCGGCACCTCCCCGGGTCGACGAGCTCGCGGTGACCGGGGACGCCGACTGGATGGCCACCCAGGCCAGCGACCGCCCCGCCCGCATTCGCCCCTCCACCCCTGCGGAGACCGAGCCGCCCGAGCCGGCCGAGCCGGCCGCCCGGTCCGGGTCGGAGGAACCGGCCGAGTCCGCGGACTCCCCCGGGCTCACCGAGACCACCGAGCCGGAGGAGACGCCCGAGCCCGTGGTGAAGAAGGCCGGACGGAAGGGCAGACGGGCCTCCGTCCCCAGCTGGGACGAGATCATGTTCGGTGGGGGGCGCACCGAGTAGGTCGACCGCTAGGCTGCCGGACAATACCGGAACCTCTCACCCCCTCGGGACGGCAGCATGACCTACTTCGTCACCGGTGCCACGGGCTTCATCGGCCGGCATCTGGTCCAGGAGCTCCTTGCCAACCACGACGGCGAGATCGCACTGCTCGTCCGCCCCAGCTCGCAGTCACGGGTCGAGTCGCTCGTCCGCGGCTGGGAGGCCGGTGACCGGGTTACCGTGGTCCCCGGCGACCTGGGCAGGCCGCTTCTCGGTGTCCCGGACGAATGGGTCGCCGAGCACAAGGGCAAGGTCGACCACTTCTTCCACGTCGCTGCTCTCTATGACATGACGGCGCCGGACGACCTCAACGAGCAGCTCAACGTCGGCGGGACCCGCTCGGCGCTGGAGCTGGCCGCCGCGCTGGACGCCGGGATCTTCCACCATGTCTCTTCGGTCGCCGTCGCCGGGGACTACCAGGGCGTCTTCGACGAGGAGATGTTCGACGAGGGGCAAGACCTGCCTTCTGCGTACCACCGCACCAAGTTCGAGTCCGAGCGGATAGTCCGGGAGGAGTGCCAGGTCCCCTGGCGCGTCTACCGCCCGGCCATCGTGGTCGGTCACTCCGAGACCGGTGTGATGGACAAGGTCGACGGGCCCTACTACTTCTTCCCGCTCTTCAAGAGGATGCGCGACAGCCTGCCGCAGTGGCTGCCCATGCTCGGGATCGACCTCGGCGACACCAACGTCGTTCCGGTCGACTATGTCGCCTCGGCCATGGACCACATCGCCCACCAGCCTGGGCTCGACGGGCAGGCGTTCCACCTCGTCAACCCAGAGCCGCAGCCGGTCGTGGACCTCGTGAACGCTTTGGCCGGTGCGGCGAAGGCACCCCGCTTCACGGTCCCGGTCGACCGCCGCGTCACGGGGATGCTGCCGGCCACCGCGCTGCCCAAGGCACTCCGGCTCGGCCCGGTGCAGCTGGCGCTTCGCGAGACGATCGGGCGGCTCGGCGTGCCGCCGGAGGTGCTCGGTCACCTCTCCTTCCCGAGCGAGTTCGCCACCCGCCGTACCCTCAAGGCGCTGCGTGGCTCGGGCATCTCCTGCCCGGACCTGGACGGCTACGCCCCGGCGCTGTGGAGCTACTGGGAGGACCACCTCGACGAGGACACCGCCCGGGACGAGTCGATCCGCAAGGCGCTCGAGGGCAAGACGGTCGTGATCACCGGCGCCTCCTCCGGGATCGGGCGGTCGACGGCGCTGAAGGTCGCTCAGGCCGGCGGCGTGCCGATCCTGGTCGCGCGCGGCAAGGACAAGCTCGAGGACCTCAGGGCAGACATCGAACGCGGCGGGGGCAGGGCGTTCGTGTACCCCTGTGACCTTTCCGACCTCGAGGCGATCGACTCGCTGACTCAGCAGCTGTGTAGCGAGCACGAGAGGATCGACTACGTCGTCAACAATGCCGGTCGCTCGATCCGCCGCTCGTTGGCGCTGAGTCACGACCGGTTCCATGACTTCGAGCGGACCATGGCTCTCAACTACTTCGGCGCGATCAGGCTCGTCATGGGCGTCATCGACAAGATGCGGGAGCAGGGCCGCGGCCATGTCGTCAACGTCAGCTCGATCGGCGTGCAGACGAACCCGCCTCGGTTCAGCGCCTACGTGGCGTCGAAGGCGGCCCTCGACGCCTGGAGCAACGTCGTGAGCTCGGAGGTGTTCGGCGACGGGGTCAGCTTCACGACCATTCACATGCCGTTGGTGAAGACGCCGATGATCGCGCCCACCCGGATCTACGACTACTTCCCGACGATCACGCCGGCCCAGGCGGCCGACATGGTGGTCGAGGCCCTCGTCGAGCGGCCGCACGAGGTCAACACGGTGCTTGGCACAATGGGCGCGGTGGCGCACAACCTGGCGCCGAAGCTGGCCTTCCGGGTCCTGCACATGGCCTACCAGGTCTTCCCGGACTCCGCGGCGGCCCGTGGTGGCGATGCCGAGGGCAGACCCACGTCGGAGCAGGTGTTCCTGGCGCGGCTGCTCAAGGGAGTGCACTGGTGACTTGCCGGTGAAGGGCGAGGTCGGAGATCGGTACCCCTGATCTCACCGACCCTCCGACCTCGCGACGGTTACAACGACAGCGCCTGGGCGAGGTCACGGAGGCCGGATCCGGTACGGACCGGGGTCAGAGGCCTTTCGCCACGGGACGCTTACCGTCGTGGACCCACTCGCTCCACGACCCCGGATACAGCGCGGCCTCCAGGCCGAGCGCGTCGAGAGCGAGCAGGTCGTGGGCCGCGGTCACACCGGACCCGCAGTAGACACCGATCTCCCGACCGGGACGAATCCCCGCGTGCTCGTAGACCGGCGTCAGGTCGCGGGCGCTCTTGAACCGGCCCCCCGGCTCGTGGAGGTTCGCCGCTGTCGGCACGTTGACCGCGCCGGGGATGTGTCCGGCGACCGGATCGATCGGCTCCACCTCACCGCGGAACCTCTCGGGCGCACGCGCGTCCACCAGCACGCCTTCGCGGGCGACGCGCTCGGCGTCGCCCGCGTCGAGCACCGGCATCGCGCCCGGGCGTGCCGTGAAGTCACCGGGGTCCGGGGAGGTGGGTCCCTCCTCCACCTTCCCGATGTCGTGGACCCAGGCGGGCCAGCCGCCGTCGAGGACCCTCACGTCCTCGTGCCCGTGGTAGCGGAGCAGCCACCAGCCCCGGGCGGCAGAGGTGCCGCCGACGGCGTCGTACACCACGACGGGAACGCCGTCGCGCACCCCGCAACGGCGCATAGCCGCCTCGAAGCGCGCCACGTCCGGAAGCGGATGCCGTCCACGTGCGCCGGGCGGGTCGGCGAGGTCGGCTTCGAGGTCGACGTACGACGCTCCGGGGATGTGTCCGCGCAGGAACTCCTCACGCCCGGGTGGTCCGCTGAGCTGCCAGCGGACGTCGAGGAGCACGACCGGCCCCTCCATCTCGGCGAGTCGATGTGGTGTGATCAGCGGCGACTCAGGCATGCCATTCCCTCTCAGGCGAAGGGCAGCGGGTCGGGGACCATGGAGACCGCCTTCGCGCGGGCCGCGGTGAGCCTGCGCCGGTGGTGCTGACGGCACAAGACCTCGTAGCCCACGACCGGCGTGTCCGTGTCCGGCGGGTCGTCGAGAGCCTGGGTGTCGCCCACGACGACCACCTCGCCCTCGGTCACCATGACGCCGTCCTCGGTGCGAGCGTTGTGGGTGGCCCGCTTGCCGCACCAGCAAAGCGCCTCCACCTGGAGGACGTGCATCCGGTCCGCCAGCTCCACCAGGCGTCCGGAGCCGGGGAAGAGCTCGGAGCGGAAGTCGGTGAGGATGCCGAAGGCGAAGACGTCGATCTGGAGCTCGTCGACGATCCGGGCGAGCTGTTCCACCTGTTCCCTGCTGTAGAACTGGGCCTCGTCGCAGATCAGGTAGTCGATCCGCGCGCCGTGGGTGAGCGAGTGCACGACGTAGTTCCAGAAGTCGAAGTCCGGGCTGACCTCGAGCGCGTCATGGGTCAGGCCGAGCCGGCTGGAGAGGGTGGCCGCGCCCGCCCGGTCGTGCGTGGTGAAGATCCTGCCGGAACGACCTCGGGCCGCGTGGTTGTGGTTCGTCTGCAGCGCCAGGGTCGACTTGCCCGAGTCCATGGTCCCGGTGAAGAACTGTAGTTCGGCCACGGGCGAGCATCATGCCATGTCAGGCCACGAGGATCGGGATCAGCATCTCCGCTGACGTGAGCGAGCCGTGCAGACCCACCAGCTTGGTCTCGATGGGGAAGCCGGAGCGGCTGAGGACGGCGTAGTCCTCGCGGCAAGCGACCAGCACGTCACCGATCCGCGGGCGTACGTCGGACGAGAGCTCGCCGAACCACCCGAGCCGGAGGGCCTCGTCGCGGGTGAGCACCTCGGCTCGCTCGCCCATGACCTCGCGCCAGGTGGCGGCCACGTCCTCGACCGCTCCGCCTCGGCAGTACAGCTGCCGGAACCGGGCCTCACCCCCGACCAGCGTGACGCCCTCCAGCAGCTCCGGATGGTCGTCGACGTCGAGGCGACGACCGGCGGGTGAGTCGACCATGCCGTGGTCCGCGACGACGGCGATGCGCACGTCGGAGGGCAGGCTCTCGCGGAGGTGCTCGGCGGCGGCGTCGATCATCGACAGCTCCTGCTGCCACTGCATCGACCTGACCCCGTACGCGTGGCCGGTCCAGTCGAGGTCACCGTCGTACATGTACGTCACCGACGGCGAGCCGGTCGAGGCATGGACCACCGCCGCGAGGCGCTCACCGACCTTGTCTGCACCGACGAACTCCGCTCCGCGGCTCCCTGCCACGGTGAGGCCGGAGTCCCGGAAGTCGCGCTTGTTGACCACGGTCGTATGGACTCCGGCGGCCGCGAGGCGAGCGAAGGCCGTCGTGTGCGGCTGCCACTCGCGCGGCTCGACTTCGGCGTCCCAGAGCAGCGCGTTGAGCAGCCGGTCGCTGCCCGGGATCCGGGAGGTGTACCCCACGATCCCGTGCGTGCCCGGGGTCAGCGCCGTGCCGAGCGAGGTCAGGCTCGTGGCCGTGGTGGACGGGACGCCAACGGTTGCGGGCTCGTGGCTGCCGAGCAGCGAGTGCAGGAACGGCGCCTCGTCAGGGTGGTCACGAAGCAGCTCGTAGCCGAGCCCGTCGACGAGGAAGACGACGTAGCGCTGGGCCTCCGGGAACACGAGGGACGTGGCGCCCAGCCCCGCGTCGACGCCCATGGCCGAGGCCACAGCGGGCAGGACGTCCCCGAGGGAGCGGTCGTGGTAGGCCGGAGCGACGAAGTCGTTGTCCAGCAACGGCCCTGTGACCGGTTCCTTCTCCCTGGCCGTCACAGCTCGGGAGTCCCGGCCGTGCTCGCCGAGAGGGCCTCGGCGAACTCCAGGACGTGCGTGATGGCGTCATTGCCGTCCGCCGCGGCGCTCACCCGGATGGAGAAGTCGTCGGAGGCGATGACGCCGGTGTAGCCATGGTCCGCGTCGCACTCGGGGTCGCCACAGGTCGCCGGCTCGAGGTCGACCCGCCCGACACCGCCCCAGCCGATCGTGAGGACCACCTCGTTCGCCCCGGGCGGCGGGACCGGCTTCCCGACGTAGGAGGCGGGGTTGGCGACCATCCGGTTCACGACGACCGACCGCACGGTGGAGAGCATGACCGCCTCGGTGGAGGTGGAGGTGTACGGCGCCGGCAGCAGGTCGTCCGGCTCGTGCTCGTCGGTGTGGGCGACCATCAGGCGGGTCGGCGTCAGGACCACGACGGTGATGTGACGGCGCACCTCGTCACGGTCGATCGTCGGCTCGTGGTGCACGAGGTAGGAGACCACGCGCTCTCCCGCCACAGCGGCGTTCACGGCGTCGGCTACCACGTCCGGGTAGTACCCCGACTTCTCGATCGCGGAGCGAAGGTCTGAGTAGCGGTCAGGCATGCTGCTCAGTCTTGCATGTGACCTCCGCGCCTCACGCCGCAAGGACGACCTGGGGCTCGAGCCCGTCCTGGGCCTGAGTCAGGTGACGCCGGAGGCTTGCGAAGAGCAGGGCGGCGACCGCCGTACCGCCCACCGTGCAGGCCACCCAGGCGTGGGCGAGATCGTTGCCGATCAACAGACCGCTCAGCGCGGGACCGATGATCATCGCTACGGTCCAGGTCATGTCTTGCAGGGCGTTGTAGCGGCCCCGCAGCTCCTCGGCGGCCAGGTCGTTGATGATCGCCGGCGCAAGCGGTGCCCACAGGGTCTCGCCCAGGCCGAACACCCCGAGCCCGACGACCACGAGGCTGACCGCGACCC
>DASVBF010000147.1:0-6865 GCA_036375975.1 Nocardioidaceae bacterium
CTGTGAGCAAGGCCACCGTGCGGAAGGTGCTGGCGGGTGTGTCACTCGAGGACGGCCCGGTGCACGTGTCCTCGTTCAGGGTCGTGTCGTCCCACGGCGGCAAGACGATCGTCGAGCTGGTCATCCACGAAGGTCGCAACCGCATCGTCCGCCGGCTGCTGGAGTCCGTCGGGCATCCGGTGAGACGGCTCACGCGGACGGCGATCGGTCCGGTCCGGCTCAGCGGCCTGCGCAGCGGGGAGCTCCGGGAGCTGACCCGGGACGAGCTGGGCACCTTGCTGGACGCCGCGAGCCTGTGAAGCGACACCGTCTAGGGTTGTGGCCGGAAACCGGACGAGGAGACGAGCGTGGCAGTGCGGGCAGTGCGAGGAGCGACCCAGCTCGACGCGGACGACCGTGAGCACATGCTCGAGCGAGTCGCTGAGATGGTCACCGACGTCATGGAGGCCAACTCTCTCGGGGTCGACGACTTCATCAGCATCATCTTCACCGCCACCCCGGACCTGGTCTCGGAGTTCCCGGCGTACGCCGCACGGCGGCTCGGCTTCACCGACGTGCCGCTCATCTGTGCGCGGGAGCTCGCGGTGGACGGCGCCATGCCGCGAGTCGTGCGGATGCTCGCCCACGTGGAGACGGACCTGTCGCGCCAGGACATCACGCACGTCTACCTCCACGGCGCTGCGGCGCTCCGCAGCGACCTCACGAAGGTGCTGTCCGTCCCGGACTCGGGTCCGACCTGATGGGTGAGCTCGCCCTCGGCACCTCTCTCGCCGGACCTGTGCTGGTGGTCGGCACGGGTCTCCTCGGGACCTCGATCGGCCTGGCCCTGCGACGACAGGGCGTCCAGGTGCTCCTACGCGACGTGAACCCGCAGAACGTCACCATTGCCAGCAGCGTCGGCGCCGGTGTCGACGCGGACACGATGCCGGAGCCGGAGGAGCCCGGGCTGGTGGTGGTAGCGGTGCCGCCGGATCACCTCGCCGAGGAGATCGTGGCCGCACTGAAGGCCGGGGCCGCGGTGGTGACCGACGTCGGCAGCGTCAAGGCGGCACCCTTGCATGAGGTCTCCGCGCGGGTCGACGCGTCGCTTCTGGCCCACTATGTCGGATCTCACCCGATGGCTGGCAGCGAGCGGTCCGGACCGTTCGCCGCCTCGGCAGCGCTCTTCGACGGCCGGCCCTGGGCGGTGACGCCGCACCCAGGGGCCGAGCCGAGAGCAGTGGAGGTCGTCACCTGGCTGGCGGGTGTCTGCGGCGCCTCGCCGGTTCTCCTGAGCCCCGAGGAGCACGACGAGGCGGTTGCGCGGACATCGCACCTGCCGCATCTGCTTGCCGCGCTCGTGGCGGGCCGCCTGGCCGGTGCCCCTGACGCACACCTCACGCTCTCCGGTCAGGGCGTCCGTGACGTCACGCGCATCGCAGCCGGGGACCCCGGTCTGTGGAAGCAGATCATCGGCAGCAACGGCCGCGCCGTGGCGGAGCTCCTGGCCTCGGTTCGCCATGACCTCGACGAGCTCATCGAGGCCGTCGGGAGCGGGGACCGCGACCGCGTCGGCGCGCTGCTCGAGCGGGGCGTCGCGGGGACGGCCGCCATCCCCGGCAAGCACGGTGGGCCGGCCCAGGAGACCGCAGCGGTGTACGTGGTGGTGCCAGACCACCCGGGGGAGCTCGCTCGGCTGCTCGCCGACGCAGGCGACATCGGCGTCAACGTGGAGGATCTCCGGATCGACCACGACCCGGGCCGTCCGGTCGGGCTGGTCGAGCTCACGGTGGCCGCGGACCGCGCGGACTTCCTCAAGGGGTCGCTCGAAGGACGCGGCTGGACCTCGCACAGGTAGGCTTCGGCGGCGTACGAAGTCCCTCGAGAGAACAGGATGGCCCCAGCTTGAGCAGCGTCGTCATCGCGATGGACGGTCCGTCCGGGTCGGGCAAGTCGAGCACCTCGCGCAGGGTGGCGAAGCGCCTCCACCTGCGCTACCTCGACACCGGCGCCATGTTCCGGGCGATGACCTGGTGGATGCTCCTGCACGACGTGGACGTCGACGACGCCGCCGCGGTAGCCAAGCACGCAGAGGAGCCGGTTCTCGTCTCGGGCACGAACCCGGCGGCGCCGACGATCACCCTCGACGGGAGGGACGTCTCGGGCCCGATCCGTTCCCCCGAGGTAACCCTTGCGGTGAGCGCGGTCAGCGCCGTGCCGGAGATCCGCGCTCGGCTACTCCGGGAGCAGCGCGAGATCATCGGTGACGGCGGGATCGTCGTGGAAGGTCGTGACATTGGGACTGTCGTGGCCCCCGACGCCGAGGTCAAGGTGTACCTCACCGCGGACCCGCAAGCCCGCGCCGTCCGACGTACGGCGGAGCTCGCAGTCGGCACCGACGTGTCGGCCACCGAAGCCGACCTCCTGCGTCGGGACAAGCTCGACTCCGGCCGGGCGGCAGCGCCGCTCGTCATGGCGGAGGACGCCCACCACATCGACACCACCCCGTTCACCCTCGACGAGGTGGTCGACCAGGTGGTGGCGCTCGTCGAACGGGCCACCAAGCGGTGAGCAAGCGGTCCTCGCGCGTCGCCCACTACGACCTCCCACGCACCCACGACGCCGTCCACCCGTCCCACCGGCTGCTGCGTCTGCTGCGTCCCGTGGGGCGCAGGTACTTCCGCTCTCGCTACTACGTGCGCACGTACGGCGAGGAGTACATCGGGCCGGAGGGGCCGCACATCATCGCCTCGAACCACATCGGCCTCATCGACGGCCCGGTGCTCGCAGCCTTCTCGCCGCGCCCCGTGCACGCGCTGACGAAGAAGGAGATGTTCGAGGGCGGCACCGGCATGGTGCTGCGGGCCGTGGGGCAGATCCCGCTGTCGCGCTTCGAGGTCGACCCGTCGGCGATCAAGGACTGCCTGCGCGTGCTGCGTGACGGGGGAGTGGTGGCCATCTACCCCGAAGGCACGCGTGGGGCGGGGGACTTCGCGCAGATCAACCACGGGGTGGCCTACCTCGCACTGGTCACCGGTGCGCCGGTCGTGCCGCTGGCCGTCTTCGGGACTCGAGAGCCGGGTGGTGGCGTCGACTCGGTTCCGCCTAAGGGCACCCGATTCGACTTGGTGTACGGACCTCCGGTGTACTTGGAGCCGCAGCCGTGGCCGCGGCGGCAGGCCGAGGTGCGGCAGGCGGCCAAGGCACTGCGGAAGACATTCCTCGACCACCTTGTTGAGGCCAGACGAATCACCGGGCGCGAGCTTCCCGGCCCGATGCCCGGAATGAGCGAGGAGCAGATCATCGCGGACCTCCGCCGGGACACCCCACGAGAGAGACACGATGACCGCTGAACCTGACGTGACTTCCACCGGTCCGCTGCCGGTGTTGGCGGTTGTGGGGCGCCCCAACGTGGGCAAGTCCACGCTGGTCAACCGGATCCTCGGGCGCCGGGAGGCGGTCGTCGAGGACGTCCCGGGCGTCACGCGTGACCGTGTGTCGTACGACGCCACCTGGAACGGACGGGCCTTCACCGTGGTCGACACCGGAGGGTGGGACCCCGACGCACGCGGCCTGGCCGAGCGCATCGCCGCGCAGGCCGAGGTTGCGGTCAGCGCGGCGGACGCCGTGCTGTTCGTCGTCGACGCGACGGTCGGCATCACCGACGCCGACGAGGCGGTCGTGCGCATCCTCCGCAAGGCCAACAAGCCGGTGATCCTGGCCGCGAACAAGGTCGATGACATGCGAGCCGAGGCGGAGGCCTACGGGCTGTGGAACCTCGGCCTGGGCGAGCCCTTCCCGGTCTCCGCTCTTCACGGTCGCGGCTCGGGCGACCTTCTCGACGCGATCCTGGAGGCTCTCCCGGAGACCCCACCGGAGTCCTTCGAGGAGGTCGGTGGTCCCCGGAGGGTGGCCATCGTCGGCAAGCCCAACGTCGGGAAGTCCTCTCTCCTCAACAAGCTCGCCCGCGAGGACCGGGTGGTCGTCGACGACGCGGCCGGTACGACCGTGGACCCGGTCGACGAGCTGATCGAGCTCGGCGGTCGCACGTGGCGGTTTATCGACACCGCTGGCATCCGGAAACGGGTCAAGGAAGCGTCCGGCCACGAGTACTACGCCAGCCTCCGGACCAACACGGCGATCGAGCGTGCCGAGGTCGCGGTCCTCGTCGTGGACGCCTCAAAGCCGCTCACGGAGCAGGACCAGCGGATCATCTCCACGGTGTCCGAGGCCGGCCGCGCGCTCGTCATCGCCTTCAACAAGTGGGACCTCGTCGACGAGGAGCGTCGCTACTACCTGGAGCGGGAGATCGACCGAGATCTTGTGCGCGTCCAGTGGGCGCCCCGCGTCAACATCACCGCACGGACAGGGTGGCACGTCGACAAGCTCGTACCCGCGCTCGATGCCGCCTTGAACGGTTGGCAGACCCGTGTCGGCACGGGCGCCCTCAACTCCTTCCTGGGAAGACTGGTCGCGGAGCACCCCCATCCGGTCCGGGGCGGGAAGCAGCCTCGCGTGCTGTTCGGCACCCAGGCATCGACGGCTCCGCCCACGTTCATCCTGTTCACCTCGGGTCTGCTCGAGGCGTCGTACCTCCGCTACATCGAGCGCAGGCTGCGCGAGGAGTTCGGCTTCGTCGGGACCCCGATCCATGTCCAGCAGCGGCCCAGGAAGCGTGACCGGAAGTGACCGGTTTCGGCACGACAGTGGTGCTGGGGTAAGGTTCTTCCGCCTGCTCGTCGCAAGTCGACGTCAGGCATCGGGCTGTGGCGCAGCTTGGTAGCGCACTTGACTGGGGGTCAAGGGGTCGCAGGTTCAAATCCTGTCAGCCCGACCAATGTGATGTCTCAGGACATCGGAAACTCCCGAACCCGCGGTTGTGGGTTCGGGAGTTTCATTTTCTGGGTGGTGGTCCGGGTGGTCGGCCGGTGCCTTGGTAGCGCTTGGTGGGGTCGAGTACGAGTTCGCGGAGGATCTCGCGCGTCGACGACTCTGATGTCGAGGTCTTGGACGAGCACGAGGACGCGGGTTCGGGCGTGGGTTCGGCCGATGCCGATGAAGTAGAGCTTGCCGCCGTGGCGCAGGGTGATCTTGCCGCCGGTGTCGACCTTGTCGCGGCGGACCCGGTCGTGGGTGTCGGCACTGCGGTCGCCCGGGACCGCTTTGGGGCGGGCGGCGTAGGCGGTTGCGGGGGTGGCCCGGTGCTCAAGGGAGCGGTGCGGGCGGCGCTGGTTGTACTCGACGCAGAACCGGTCCAGCAGTCGCTGGAGTTGCTCGATGGTGGCCGGCTGGACTGGCTGGGCGGCCAGCCAGTTCTTCATGGTCTGCTGGAAGCGTTCGACCTTGCCGCAGGTGGTGGGGTGGTTCGGGGTGGAGTTCTTCTGCACCACCCCGAGCACCCGGAGCTCGTGTTCGAAGCCGTTGCGGCCGCGGGTGCCGCGCAGACTCCCGCCGGAGAGCCTGGTGGTGAACACCATCCCGTTGTCGGTCAGCGTGGAGGCGGGGATCCCGTGTGTGGCAACGGTTTCCCGGAAGCTGTGCAGGACGATCGCTCCGGTGACCCGGAGGTGGGCGGTGACCGAGAGGGCGTAGCGGGAGTGGTCATCGATCCAGGACAGGATTTCGGTGTCGGCGCCCGGGGTGCCGGCGGGCAGGGTGAGCCGGTAGTGGGTGAAGTCGGCCTGCCAGCACTCGTTGGGTTGCTCGGCGGCAAAACGGATGTAGGACGACCTGGGTCTCTTCTTCGGCTCCGGGATCACCAGACCGCGGGCGCTCAGGTACCTGAAGACCGTGGCCCGCGAGACCGTGATCCGGTGGTGGTGGGCCAGATGCCACACGATGGTCTCCGGGCCGGCGTCGTGGCCGGACCCGGTGAGTTCCTTGCGCAGCCGCACGATCAGCTCGACGACCTCGACAGGGATTGCGGTCGGGGAGGACTTGGGGCGACGGGACCGGGGCTGGTAGGCGGCCTGGCCTTCGGCCCGGTAACGGGCCATCAACTTCGAGACCCATCCCTCGGACACGCAATAGGCGCTGGCTGCTTCGGCCTGGGTCATCCCGCCCTCGACGAGGGCGGTGATCACGAGTCTGGCTTTCGACACCGCCGACTCTCACGCCGGCCAACGGTTTCCTATGTCTCGACACACCGGTTTCCGATGTCTTGAGACTTGGGTTTCCTATGTCATGAACCAGCACACTGTCAGCCCGACCAAAAAACCGGCTCTGACCTGCGGAGACGCGAGTCAGAGCCGGTTGGTGTTTCTGCCTGTTCTTGGCTTGTTGGACGTTTACTGGTCGTAAACACTCTGGGTTTCGTCTGGTTTGGGACCCTTGACCGTCTGACGGGCGGGACTCTGGTCCGCCGTCGATCCGTCGGCGAAGGCCTGCAGGAGTTCTGCGTGGTCAGCGGCCACCGATGCCTGGCGATGTAGTGCTCGCGAGTGATCTGGCTTGAAGAGTGGCCGAGCTGCCGGGAGGCTTCCTCGCTACCGACCTGCTCGGAGATCAAGGTCGCCACCGTCTTGCGGAACGTGTGCGGAGTGACCCAGTCGAAGCCCGTGTCCTTGCGGATCGCCCGCCAGCGCCGCTCGATGTTGACCACCTGATGCCACGTGCCGTTCCTCGTGACGAACACGGCGTCGAGCGCGTTGGGCTCGGACTCGGCGCGCAGCCGTCGCAGCATCGCGACTGCGAACTCCGGAAGGACGATGGTGATGGACGGCCTGGGCATCGGCGCTCACGTCGCGCTGAGCCAGGGTCACGCGGAGGAGGCAGTGGATCTTGCCCTGCAGGCGATCGAGCAGGCGGACGCGCACGGGCTGGTGGATCTGCCCCATGCCGGCTACTACTCGGTGGCTCTCGGGGCCGCGATGGCTCGCTGCGGACG
>DASVBF010000169.1:0-3669 GCA_036375975.1 Nocardioidaceae bacterium
GACGAAGCGATCGCGGTGTTCGAGGACCTGCTCGATCGCGCGAGCCCACTCGGGCTGTACGCAGAGGAGATGGACCCGACGACGGGTGCGCACCTTGGCAACTACCCCCAAGCGCTCACCCACGCCGCTCTCGTCCAGGCCTCCCTGGCACTCCGTGATCTCGGTGCCTAGCCAGACACCACGACGGCGTGGCAGCGCATACTCGACCCGTGGACGGCTGCTGTGACCCGCGCGGGTACGACCAGGTCTTCGGGACCCGGTTCGCGCGGAGCCTGGCCCGCCGCTACCGACGGCGGGGGCTCGGTGCCGTCGAGCAGCGGATCGTCGACTGCTGCGCCGAACGTGGCCTGGACGGCGCCACAGTGCTCGAGATCGGCGGCGGGGTAGGGGAGATCCAGCTCGAGCTGCTGCGTCGCGGTGCCGCCGAGGCGACCAACCTCGAGCTCGTCGACGCGTACGACGCCCAGGCCCGGCGGCTGGCCGAAGAGGCCGGCTTGAACGAGCGGGTCCGCCGACGCCTGTTGGACATCGCAGCAACCCCCGACCTGGTGGAAGCCGCCGACATCGTGGTGCTGCATCGGGTCGTGTGCTGCTATCCCGACTACGAGCGACTGCTCGCGGCTGCCGCTGACCACGCCCGCAGGCTGCTGGTGTTCAGCCACCCTCCGCGGAACGCTGCCACCATCGCCATCCTCGCCGTCCAGAACGCGTGGTTCCGGCTTACGGGAAGGTCCTTCCGCACGTTCGCCCACCCGCCGGAGGCGATGCTCGAGGTGCTCCGTGCCCGTGGCCTCCACCCCACCTACACATACCAGGGCCGGGTGTGGCAGGTGGCAGGTCTCGAGCGAACTTCCGAGTGACCTGTCGGGCTGCTTCAGCCCGCGCCGAACCCGTCGAACAGCGCCCCGGAGACCAGGTCTCCGGCCTGGTCGACGAGGATCACGCCGGCGTCTGCCGCTCGCACCGCGGTGACCAGGAGTCCGGCAAGAGTCATGGCGACCCAGGGCGGCTCGGTGGCCGGGGCGAGCTCCCCTGCCGCGATCCCTCGCTCGAGGGCGGCCCAGAGCGGGGCCAACGACTGCTCACGTGCGGCGAGGAAGTCCGGGTCGTTGTCGGCGCCCTCGGCCAGGAGGATCCGGAACCGCATGCCGAGCGGGACGAGCACGGAGGCGGCGCGGCGCACGGCTTCCCGGGCGGAGCAGCCCGTCAGGTCCGCTGCGTCGAGCGCGCTCGAGGCTCGGGCGAGCGCCTCTCCCCGAATCGCGGCTCGCAGCGCCTCGCGGGTGGGGAAGTGGCGGTAGAGGGTGGCTCGGCCCAGTCCGGCCCGGGCGGCCACCTCGGCCAGCGAGGCGCTCGGGTCCACGGCGAGCACGGCCGCGGCGGCGTCGAGCAGTGCGGCGTGGTTCCGCAGCACATCGACGCGGGCGTGGTCCGCGCTGCCGTTCGTCATGGCGTCCAGGGTAGTCGGCTGGGTCGTCGAGCGGCGGTGTAGCGTGAGACGAAGTGAGACGCGATTGTCTCAGATGATTGACCACGTCGTCGTACCGCCGAGACCACTCCGGGAGCCGTGATGCTTCGTAAGATCGCCACCTTCTCCGTGCATCACAAGTGGCTGGTCGTCGCGACCTGGCTGCTGGTCGTGGTCGGGGCCACGGTCGCTGGGCAGAGCCTCGGCGGATCGTTCAGCAACGACCTGTCGGTGGAGGGCACTGACTCCCGTGTCGCTTACGACACGCTGGCGACGAGGTTCCCCGAGACCTCCGGCGACGCCATGCAGGTGGTCCTTCATGACGAGCGCGGCGTCACGAGCGCGAAGCTCCAACGTGCCGTCGGCGATGCGCTGGCCGAGGTGGCCAAGCAGGACTGGGTTGCCTCGGTGCAGTCCCCGTACGGCGACCCGCAACGACAGCGCGGACCCCAGGATGATCGGCAGGGAGAGCAGCGTGCCGCACGGCGGGCTCCGGCCGCCACTGCCGCGCGTCCCCGGATGGTCTCGGAGGACGAGACCACCGCGGTCGCGACGGTGCGGTTCGCCGAGCGGGCCGCGGACATCGACGCGGCGCAGGTCGAGGACGCGCAGGCCGCGTTCGCCGGCGTCGAGGACCTCGGGGTCCAGGTCGAGTTCGGTGGCGCCGCGCTGAGCTCGGAGTCCGGGCCCTCGGGCAGCGAGCTGATCGGCCTGGCCGCGGCAGTGCTGGTGCTCCTGGTGGCGTTCGGGTCGGTGTTCGCGATGCTGGTGCCGCTGTTGACCGCTGTCATGGCCCTGGGGCTGGGGATGGGGATCATCCACCTGCTCGCGGAGTACGTCTCGGTCGGCACCGCCGGCCCGGTGGTCGCGGCGATGATCGGGCTCGGCGTCGGGATCGACTACGCACTGTTGGTGGTCACCCGGCACCGGGAGGGCCTCGCGGCGGGTCACCCGGCGAAGGAGTCGATCCCGATCGCCCTGTCCACGGCTGGTCGGTCGGTGCTGGTGGCCGGCACCACCGTGGTCATCGCGATCCTCTCGCTGTACCTGATCGGCATCCCGTTCGTCTCAACCCTCCGCCTGGCCAGCGCGATCACCGTCGCCACCACCCTGCTCGCCGCGGTCACCCTGCTGCCCTCGCTGCTCGCCGTGTTCGGCGACAGCCTGGACCGGTTCCGCGTGCGCCGCTCTCGGCTCGACCGCGGTGGCGGGCACGTCAGCGGCTGGCACCGGTGGACCCGGCGCGTGCAGCGGCGGCCATGGCCCTTCCTGGTCGCCGCGGTCGCGCTGCTCGCCACCATGGCCTACCCGCTGCTGGACCTGCGGCTGGGCACCGCCGACGACGGCTCCGCACCTGCGGACAGCACCGAGCGTGCAGCCTACGAGCTCGTCAAGGACGACTTCGGTGCCGGCTGGAGCGGCCCGTTGCTGGTGACCGCCGAGTACTCCACCAGCACCCTGAACCAGACGCAGCGCGCCGCCACCGACCTTGCCTCGGAGATCGCCGACGTCAGGGGCGTGCAGCAGGTCACCCCGCCGGTGGTCAACGAGGCCGGCGACACCGCCGTACTCACCGTGGTGCCGACCACCAGCCCGGACGCGAAGGCCACTGAGGACCTGGTGCACCGGCTGCGCGGCGGCGTGCTCCTCGACCAGCCCGCGGCGGTCCACGTCGGCGGCGCCACCGCGACCTCGGTCGACCTGGCGGACAAGGTGGCCGAACGTATGGGCTGGTTCATGGCACTCGTGGTCGGCCTCAGCTTCTTGCTGCTGCTGGTCGAGTTCCGTTCCATCTTCGTGCCGGTCAAGGCCGCGTTGATGAACCTGCTCTCGGTCGGTGCCGCGTACGGCGCCGTGGTCGCGGTGTTCCAGTGGGGCTGGCTCGCCGACCTGGTCGGTGCACAGCAGGGCCCGATCGAGTCGTTCGCCCCCATGATGCTGTTTGCCGTCCTGTTCGGGCTGTCGATGGACTACGAGGTGTTCCTGCTCAGCCGGGTCCGCGAGGAGTACCTGCGCACCGGGAACGCCGGACCGGCCGTGGCCGACGGCATCGCGGCCACCGCCCGCGTGATCACCGCCGCCGCTGCTGTGATGGTGGTGGTGTTCTCCAGCTTCCTGCTCAACGACGAACGCGTGGTCAACCTCTTCGGGTTCGGCCTCGCCGTCGCCATCGCCGTCGATGCCACGGTCGTCCGGCTGGT
>DASVBF010000226.1:0-43337 GCA_036375975.1 Nocardioidaceae bacterium
TCCGGACCTTCGTCGACCAGCGCTTCAGCCGGCAGGTGCACGCGCGCGCGGGCATCATCATCAACACCGGCGAGGACAACTACCTGACCACCGCGGACGCCGTCGACGCGGCCCACACGGTCACCACGTCGCAGCTCCTCAACGAGTACTTCGCCAAGGAGGCCGGCCTGGAAGACTGGCAGCTCGGGCTCGGCCACGCCTTCGAGATCGACCCCGACCGGCCGGACAGCTTCCGGATGGAGCTCGCCCACGCCCTGCTGGCGCGCGAGCTGTTCCCGGACGCCCCCCTGAAGTGGATGCCGCCCACGCGGCACATGACCGGCGACGTCTTCCGCGGCTACCTGCTCGACGGATTCTTCAACCTCGCCGGCGCACTGACCGGTCAGGGCATCCTCCTCGTCGGCATGATGACCGAGGCCGTGGTGACGCCCTGGCTGTCCGACCGCGATCTTGCGCTGCAGAACGTCAGGTACGTCCTCAACGCCGCAGGCAACCTCCACGAGGACTTCCGACCCGCGCCGGACGGCTTCATCGCCGAGCGGGCCCGCCAGGTGCTTGCCGAGAGCATCGACCTTCTCGAGCAGATCGCCCACGACCGAGACGCAGCCGGGGACCCACCGCTCCTCGCGGCCATCGCCGACGGCACGTTCGGCCTCATGAAGCGCCCCGCCGACGGGGGGCGTGGCCTCGACGGAGTGGCGGAGAAGGCACCCGACTACTACAACCCCGCGACCGAGATCTTGGAGGGCGACCGATGACCATCCTCCGGCCGTACGGCGACACCACCGGCGACGGCATGGTGCAGATGTCGTTCACCCTGCCCATGCCGCACTCCAAGGTCGCCGAAGGAGCCGCTCTCCAGCTGGCGAACAAGATGGGTATGGACCCTGCACTCGTCGTGCACCACAAGGCGATGGGGCCGGACTTCACGTTCTTCGTGGTGTACGGGCGGGTGAACCACCTCGTGGACACCTCGAAGGTCGAGGTCGTGGAGCGCGACTTCCCGCTGCTCACCCCGAAGGAGGTCAACGCCGCCATCAAGCGCGCCCTCCGGCGCGAGCTGGTCGTCGTCGGCGCGTGTATCGGCACCGACGCGCATACCGTCGGCATCGACGCGATCCTCAACATCAAGGGCTTCGCAGGGGAGAAGGGGCTGGAGTACTACAGCGAGATCAGGGTGGTGAACCTCGGCGCCCAGGTCTCGGTGCCCCAGCTGGTGGCGCGCGCTCAGGAGGAGCGCGCGGATGCTGTCCTCGTCTCGCAGGTGGTCACGCAGCGCGATGCCCACCTCCTCAACACGAAGGAGATGTCCGCCGCCTTCCGAGAGGCCTACCCCGCGGACAGGCGACCGCTGCTCATCGTGGGCGGACCGAGGTTCGACGAGGGCACGGCGGCGGAGCTGGGGGTGGACCGTGTGTTCGCCCGTGGCACGACACCGGGCGAGGTGGCCAGCTTCCTAGCGGATGCGATCGCCGGCAGGCGCACCGCTCGAGCCACGGCGGAGGTCTAGATGGACGAGAAGCTCGGTCTCACCGTGACCCACCGGCGGTACGTCCCGTACTCCCACGCCCACTACGCCGGCAACCTCGTCGACGGTGCCTACTCGCTCGGCCTGTTCGGGGACGTCGCCACCGAGGTGTGCATCCGAACCGACGGCGACGAAGGGCTCTTCGCGTCGTACTCGGACGTGCAGTTCAAGGCGCCGGTGCGGGCCGGGGACGTGCTGGAGGTGACCGCGAAGGTGGTCCGGGTCGGACGCCGCTCGCGCACCATCGACTTCACCGCGACCGTCGTCGCCCGAGGCCGTCCCGACGTCTCCGAGTCGGCTGCGCACACGCTCGAGGAGCCTCTCGTCGCAACCACGGCGACGGGTACCGTCGTGGTTCCATGAGCTCGAACGGGTGCTGCCCACCATCGCGCGACGATCCCCGCCCCGACGTGAAGACGGCAAGGCGGCCCGTAGCGCCCCCGTCCGCCCGTCGCGAGAGGAGGTACCCCGGCCTGCGTGCGCTCACCGGCGGAGAGTTCTGGATGGGCACGGACAGCGCCGAGGGATACCCCGAGGACGGAGAGGGACCGGCCCGCCGCGTTCGGGTCGCCGCGTTCCGGATCGCCGAGACAGCGGTCACCAACGCTCAGTTCGCGACCTTCTGCAAGGCCACCGGGTACGTCACGCTCGCCGAGGAGGAGGGCTGGTCGCCGGTCTTCCACCTGCTGGCTCCGCTTGCACCCGCACGAGTCAGCTCGGACGTGCCGTGGTGGATGGCGGTCGACGGCGCCTCCTGGCGGCACCCGCGCGGTCCCGGCTCCGAGGCGACGGCGAACCACCCTGTCGTGCATGTCTCCCATGACGACGCGCTCGCCTACTGCGAGTGGGCCGGTGTCCGACTGCCCACGGAGGCTGAGTGGGAGTTCGCTGCCCGCGGCGGTCTGGAGCAAGCGCGGTTTCCTTGGGGCGACGACCTGCTGGACAAGCGGGGCCGCTGGCAGGCCAACATCTTCCAAGGCGAGTTCCCCCTGCACGACACCGCCGAGGACGGGTTCCTCGGCACCGCGCCGGTGAAGTCGTACGCCCCCAACGGCCACGGGCTCTACCAGGTCGCGGGGAACGTCTGGGAGTGGTGCGGGGACTGGTTCACGCCGCACCCGCACCCCGGCGCCCTCACCCGCGACGGTCACGGAGAGGTCGTGGTCGACCCCACGGGACCTGCATCGGGCTCGGAGCGCGTGATGCGGGGCGGGTCCTACCTGTGCCACGACTCCTACTGCGACCGGTACCGGGTTGCCGCCCGTTCGCACCAGCTCCCTGACTCCACCAGCGGGAACCTGGGGTTCCGGGTGGCGTCGGACGCGTAGGCAGGGCCGGGGCCGGTCAGCTGCTGACGGAGCCGTGGCAGGTGACTCCGGCGCAGCTGTTGTAGCGAAGGGTCAGGCTGCGCATCTGCTTGACGATGCGGTGGTAGCTCTTCCTGTTCGCGAGGTTGGAGAGCTGGTACGGGTCCTTCTTGTGGTCGTAGAGCTCCTCCTCCCCGTCGGTGAACCGGACGAAGGTCCACCTGCGGGTGCGGACCCCCTCGTAGACGGAGCGCGAGCCATCGTGGACCTGCCAGGCATGGATCGGTATCACTCGGTCGCGGACGCCACTCCTGAGCAACGGCCGGATGTCGATCCCGTCCTGCGGTCGGGTCGGCGTTGCCCCGGTGAGCGCGGCGATCGTGGTGGGCAGGTCTGCGTTCGTCACCTGGGTGGCCACCCTCGTGCCCTGCGGGATCCCTGGCCCTCGGAGCACCATCGGCACCTTGAGTGAGTCCTCGTAGTGGATGAGCTTGGCCTGGCGGTTGTGCTGTCCCACGAGATAGCCGTTGTCGGAGGAGAACGTGATCACCGTGCGGCGCAGCTGACCGGTACGGCGCAGCGCGCGGATCGCCCTGGCGACGCCCTCGTCGACGGCCTGGAGCGACTCGATCCGCTGCTGGTTGGCCTCCCTCAGCATGCGGCGCCCCAGGCTCGACCAATGGTGCGACGTGCCGGAGGCCCTGGCCTTGTCCGTGGTATCCCTCTCGAACATGTCGGGTGTGTGCGGCAGACCCAGCCGGTCGAACTCGTCGCGATGACGCAGAGCGACCGTGGGAGTGGGCACCTCGGGGCGGGCCTCCGGGTGGGTGATGGACGGGTCGTCGGGCTCCATGGGCCCACCGCCGTGCGGTGCGACGTAGTTCACCGTCATGAACCACGGCCTCTGACTTCGTTCCTTCCGCGACAGCAGGTCGACCGCGTAGTCGCTGAACAGGTCGGAGCTGTACTCGCGCACCTTCTGGACCTGACCGTTGACGTTCATGACCGGCTGGAGGTAGTCGTACGTGCTCCGCCCCAGTGTGGCGCGCCACTCGCTCCAGCCGGGCGGCACGTAGGTGCGGCTCCCGAGCGCGTCGCCGTACCCGTTGAGGTACTTGCCGACGAACAAGGTGTCGTAGCCGGCCCGACGTAGCCAGACCGGGAGGGTCTCCGCGTCGACGAAGGACTGGAAGCCTCCACTGGGACCGCTGATGGTGTGAGCGCCGTGGTTGTGGGCGTACTGACCCGTGAGCAGGGACGCGCGGGCAGGTACGCAGATCGGTGTCGGAGCGACTCCGTTCGTCAAGGTGACGCCTCGCGCGGCAATGAGGCGTCGCACGTTCGGCATGTATCTCAAGTTCCCCGGTGCGGCGTCGTCGACGGTCACCATGAGCACGTTCGGGTGGTCGGGCCCCGGCGTCGGCGCAGCACCTTGGACGACGGAGTCCGCCCGCGCTGCGGCAACGCCGGTCCCGGGGTGACCGGTGACCGTGGACGTTCCCGTGGACTGCGCTGCTCCGCCGCCGAGACAGCCGGTGACTGCCAGGCTGGAGAGGGCGAGCAGGGTGAGGACGCCAGGACGTCGAAGGGTGGTGGTGCGGGACAAAGACGGCTCCGGATCAGTGACGGCAACAGTCGAGGATATGGGGCGGATCGTTCGAATCGGCAATGATCCAGGATCATTCACCCACCGCGAAGACGCCCGAGAACCTGGTCACCAGTCCTGTCGGCTTTGTCACTTTTGCGGAACCGGTTGACAGATCCGGAAAGTGGGGCGAAAGTCTCATCGTTCCTGTCAAGCAGGCCGTGTCCGCGGGCTGACGTCAGGTGGCCGCGTGACCAGGTCGGGTACCACGAACCTGGTGCATGCTGTCACCGGAGGTCGGCCTCCCGGAACGGGGGAGGACACGCGAGGAGGCCGGAGCCCAGTAGACAACGGACCCGTGGCCCGCACCCAGCGGGTACAGGTTCGGTCCGAAGGGCCTGGCCTCCCAGCGCTTCCGCTCCGAGATAGTTTCTTCTCATGCAGCAGCCCCTCCGCCTGCTCCTGGCCACCCTGGCCGGAGCGGCGGTCGCCTTCTCGTTCGAGCCGTTCGCCGTCGTCGCCCTGCTCCCGCTCGGGGTTGCGGCGTTCACGGTGCTGCTGACGGGACTGTCACCAACTCGTGGCTTCCTCCTGGGCATGGTCTTCGGGAGCACGTTCATGCTGGTGCTTCTGCCGTGGCTGCAGGTGATCGGCACGGATGCCTGGATCGCCCTCTCGCTCCTGGAGGGCGTGTTCTACGGCATCCTCGGGCTCGGCGGGGTGTTCGTGCGTCGGCTGCCCTGGTGGCCGCTGTGGACGGCGATGCTGTGGGTGGCCGTCGAGGCACTGCGTTCGACGGTGCCGTTCGGGGGGTTCCCCTGGGGCCGTCTCGCGTTCGCGACCGCTGACACGCCCGCGGCCGACCTGTTCGCCTACGTCGGTCCGGCGGGTACGACGTTCGCGGTTGCTCTCGTGGGCACCGGGCTCGCCTGGGCGGTGCTCGAGGCCCGTCGGGCTCCCGTCAAGGGCCTCGCCGCCGTGGTCGCACCTGCTCTCCTCGCCGTCTCGGGCAGCGCTCTCTCCCCGGGGAGTCCGTCGCCGCACGAGCAGCCGGATCGGCAGCTGTCCGTCGCCGCAGTGCAGGGCGACGTGCCCGGCGAGGGCATGAACGCCTTCGCGGAGCGTCGCGTGGTGCTCGACAACCACGTGCAGGCGACGTACCGGCTCGCCGACCGGGTCGACAGCGGCCGCGCGTCACGACCGGACCTGGTCGTGTGGCCGGAGAACTCCACCGACATCGACCCGTTCGCCGACCCGAGCGCCTACGCCGCCATCCAGGGCGCGGTCGACGCGGTGCGCGTGCCTGTGCTGGTGGGGGCCATGGTCACTGGCCGCGACCCTAGCAAGGTGTACAACCAGGGCATCGTCTGGCAGCCCGGTACCGGCCCGGTCGAGAGGTACTCCAAGACCCATCCGGTGCCGTTCGGCGAGTACATCCCCTTCCGCGACGTCTTCACCCGCTTCATCAGGCGTCTCGACATGGTCCCGCGGGACATGGTCCCCGGCAGCGAGCCGGGGGTCCTGCACATGGGCTCGGCGACGATCGGGGACGTGATCTGTTTCGAGGTCGCCTACGACACCGTCGTGCGGGACGTCGTGAAGGGTGGCGCGGACGTCGTGGTCGTGCAGACCAACAACGCGACCTACATGGGGACCGGCCAGATCGAGCAGCAGTTCGCGATCGCGCGGCTGCGGGCCATCGAGACGAACAGGTACGTCGTCGTCGCGGCCACCAACGGCGTCTCCGGGATCATCGCCCCGGACGGGCACGTCGTCGAGCGAGCTCCCGTTCGGTCGCAGTCGGTCCTCGAGAGCAGCCTGCCGGTCTACGGGCTCGATGCGCCGGCGCTCCGGTGGGCGCCGGTGGTCGAGCTCCTCCTGACGCTCGCTGCGGCGGTTTCTGTCTCGGTGGCCGTCGTGCTCGGCTATCGTCGGCGGCGGGGTGGCGAGGCAGCCCCCGAGGGTTCTCGGGAATCGATCGGGGCAGGAACGGGAGAGGCATGACACTCGGGCGCGTGGTCATGGTGATCCCCACCTACAACGAGGCCGACAACATCGTCGAGATCGTCCGCCGTGTCCGGGCCGCCGTCCCCGCCGCGGACGTGCTCGTCGTGGACGACGGGTCGCCGGACGGCACCGGCCGGCTCGCCGACCGGCTGGCCGCGCAGGATGCTCACGTCCAGGTCGTGCATCGCACCGTGAAGGAGGGGCTGGGCGCCGCGTACCTCGAAGGCTTCCGGATCGCACTCCAGCGCGGCTACGACGTCATAGGTGAGATGGACGCGGACGGGTCGCACCAGCCCGAGGAGCTGCCCCGGCTGCTCGGCGCATTGGAGGACGCAGACCTCGTTCTCGGGTCGCGCTGGGTCCCGGGCGGCTCGGTGGTGAACTGGCCCTGGACACGACAGGCGCTCTCGCGCGGGGGCAACCTCTACACGAGGATCCTGCTCGGCATCCCGGTCCGCGACGTGACCGGTGGCTTCCGGCTCTTCCGGCGGACCACCCTGGAGAAGATCGACCTGCCCAGTGTCCAGTCGGTCGGCTACTGCTTCCAGGCCGACCTCGCCTGGCGCACGGTGGAGGCCGGCCTCAGGGTGCGCGAGGTCCCGATCGAGTTCGTGGAGAGGGTGCGGGGCGAGTCGAAGATGACCGCGGACGTCGCAGCGGAGTCGTTGCGGAGGATCACTTCCTGGGGCGTTCACGAGCGGCGCCGACAAGCGGCCGACGTAGTCTCGAAGCTGAGGTCGCGTCGCGGCAGGGAGGGATCGCAGTGAGCCGACAAGGTCGCCGGGGGCTCTGGGGAGTGCTCGCCGCGCTGTTCGTCGTGGTGCCCCTGGTCGAGATCTACCTGATCGTCCAGGTCGGTCAGGCGATCGGCGCCGGCTGGACGATCCTGATCCTCGTGGCCGACAGCCTGCTCGGCGCGGCGCTGGTCAAGCGCGAAGGGGCGGCTGCCTGGCGCGCCTTGCAGGCCGCCATCGCGTCGTACCGCATGCCGGCCCGTGAGCTGGCCGACGGAGCGCTCGTGCTCGTCGGTGGGACTCTTCTGCTCACGCCGGGCTTCGTCACCGACGTGTTCGGGTTCTTCTTCATCCTGCCGTTCACCCGCCCTCTTGCTCGTCGAGCCCTGACCGCTGTGATCACGCGGAAGTTCCTGGGCGGGCCACCCGGTCCCTCCTCGGGGTCAGGTAGCCGGACACGACAACGCCCCGGACCCGATGAGGTGGTCCAGGGCGAGGTCGTCGACTGAAGAAGTCTGAGTCAGGCGCTCTTCTTGGGCTTGGAAGGCTTGCGGCTGGTGCGGTGCAGGTGGGCGGGGCCGATCTCGCCCCCGCGCAGCAGCTCGAGCCGCTCGCTCAGGATGTCCTCGAGCTCCTTGATGGAACGACGCTCCAGGAGCATGTCCCAGTGCGTGCGTGCGGGCTTCTCGGCCTTGGCCTCAGGCGTGATGCCGCTGGTGCTCAGCGCCTCGGAGCCGCAGCGCGGGCACTCCCACACCGCCGGGACCTCCGCCTCGACCGACATGGTGATCTCGAACTCATGCCCTTGAGGGCACTTGTAGCCGACCTGCTGCCGAGCCGCGAACTCGATGCCTCGCTCGTCCTCGAAGCTCTGGCCGCCGAGGCGGGCGCCGCGCAGTGTGCGCTCTCCCATCGAGCCACCTCCTGATGTCTTTTCCCCTGTACAGATCTGGAACCGGACAGTTCTCAATCCCGACGCGCAGGATCGTGCCCTCAAGTGTTGCAACGAAACAGGCGGGCCGACCATTCCCGTCCGGACCGCTCTTCGCTGTGGTTCACCCCACGTGGTACCCGGCACCTCCGGGGATACACGTGGTGCAGACCGGATCTCTCCGAGCGCCCGCTCGTCTCGCTCAGACGACGGCGGGTGCGGTGTTCCCTGCCTCCCGGATGCCGCGCTCAGGATCCACCCGCCACAACAACAACGCACCGAGGACGAAGAAGACTATGAGGGCGACGATCGCGGGCCGGTACGAGTCGGTGACCTGGTGCACCACACCGAAGACCAGCGTCCCCAGCCAGGACGTGCCGCGCTCCGCTGCCTGGTAGAGGCTGAAGTACTCGGCCTCGCGTCCCCGGGGGATCAGCAGGCTGAAGAACGACCGGGACAGGGCCTGGGTGCCGCCCATGACCAGCCCGATCCCCACGGCGAGGGCCAGGAAGGGAGCCAACTGGCCGACGGGCAGCACGTAGGCCGTGGCAACGACGACCATCCAGATCATCAGGCCACCCAGGATGACCTTGCGGCTGCCGACCCGCTCGGCGATCTTGCCGAACAACAACGCGCCGCCGAATGCGACGAACTGGACCATGAGGATGGTCGCGATGAGCGTCGAGGTCCCGAAGCCGAGCTGCTTGTCGCCGTATGTCGACGCCGACACGATCACCGTCTGGATCCCGTCGTTGTAGAACAGGTACGCGAGGAGGAATGTCAGCGTCATGGGGTAGTTGCGAAGATCCCCGAGCGTGGCGAACAGCTGCCCGAAGCTCTGGCGCACCAAGCCGCCCCGCTCGGGCACCACCCCGACTGCCGGGCGGTTCCGGATTCCCAGGTACGGCACGAGGGTGAACCCCGCCCACCACAGCGCGGCCGACAGCAGGCTGATGCGGACAGCGAGGCCGGTGCTGAGCCCGATGCTGTCATGCATCGTCACCATCGCGAGGTTGACGGCCAACAGCAGCCCGCCGCCCAGGTAGCCCAGCGCCCAGCCGCGGGAGGAGACCCTGTCTCGTTCGTCCGGTGTTGCGATCTCGCACAGGATCGCGTCGTAGACGACGAGCGAGGACCCGAGCGAGATGTTCGCGACGAACAGGAGCCCCGCGCCGAGCAGCCAGTTCGAGCCGGTGACGAAGAACATGAGAGCCGCCGCGAGGCTGCCCGTCCACGCATAGGCAGCCATGAGGGTCTTCTTGCGGGAGGACCGGTCGGCCGCCGCACCGACTACGGGAAGGACGAGCGCGGACACTAGGGTCGCCGCAGTGACCACATACGCCACCAACGACCCCGGGGAGACAGCGACCCCCACAACGGACAGGTCCGTACGGCACGGATCCTGGACAGTGCCGGGAGTCCCACAGGCCGCAGTCTCGGCCACGGAGATGAGGTAGGGGGCGAAGAGCACCGTTGCGACCGTGGTGACGTACGCCGAGTTCGCCCAGTCGTACCAGTACCAGGCACGTTGTTCCTTGCGGCGTGCCACCGGACCGAGGTCGGCGACGCCGACCGGCCCTTGCGGCATGGTCTCGCTCATCGAGGTGCTCCCATCCATTGGCCGCGTTCGAGGAGGACATCACGCAGCAGGTCGGTTCGGTCGGTCATCAGTCCGTCGACGCCCATGTCGAGGAGGTCGTGCATCTCTCCGGGGTCGTCCACGGTCCACACGTGCACATGGAGGCCAAGCTCGTGCGCCCGCCGCAGCACCCCGCGCGTCAGGATGCGGAGACCCTTTCGTCGCCAGGGGATCTGGAGAGCGGCCGCACCACGTCGGGCCACTGCCTTGGCGAGCTGGGCGGTGGGCAGCAGCCGGTGGAGCGCTACCTCGACCGGTCCGGCGGAGGTCGCCACCCGGCCTTCGACAAGGCGGCGGAACGTGTCGAGGCGACGTTGGGAGAAGGAACCGACACAGACCCGGTCCTGGGCGCCCATCTCGGCGATCAGCTTCGCCAGCGGCGCGACGGCAGCATCAGCCTTGAGGTCGATGTTGAAGCGCACCTGTGGGAAGGTCTCGAAGAGGGACTCCATCGTGGGGATCTGCTCCCGGCCACCGATGAGCGCCTGTCGCACGTCGGCCGAGGTCAGCGCCGCGACAGCGCCGCGGTGCCCGGTGACCCGGTCCAGGACGCCGTCGTGGAAGGCGAAGAGCCCGCCGTCCCGGGTCGCGTGCACGTCGGTCTCGAGATAGGTATAGCCGAGCTCCACGGCGTGACGGAAGGCAACGAGGGAGTTCTCCAGCCCCTCGATCTCGGGGTGGTAGGCACCACCACGGTGTGCGAAGGCGAGCACCTTCCCCGGGTTGTCGCAGACGGCATCGAGATAGGGGTAGCCGGTGCGGGGGCGTGTCACGTGAGAAGTATCCACGGCGTTGGCGAACGAGGGCGACATTCGGCCTGACATGTCTTCATGGTGGCGAGGTTGTCGACGGCCCGGCATCCGTTGCGGTACTCAGCCGTCGTACTCATCCGTGTTCTCTCGGACACCGGGGAGGTCGACCGGTACCGTCGGACGCGTGGACGAGCTGAACTGCCCCAAATGCGGAACCAACATGGAGACCCGGACTCTCGGAAATGCCGAGGTCGCCCGGTGTGCGTCGTGCGGCGGCATCTTCCTCGAGCGCGCCGACCTCGGGAACCTGGTCGAGGCGGAGAACGACTGGCATGCCAACGTCGGCATCCACCACACCGAGCCGCTGCCCCGGATCACTGCGGAGATGACTGCTCCTCCGCCCACCAGGCCGCGAGCAAGGTCGTTCATCGAGACGTTGTTCGGCTGACCGGCCGCGCCGGCCCGCCGGGCCTCGTCAGATGTCGCGGAAGGTCTGGATGCGCGCCCCGAGCATGTTGAGCCGCGTGGCGAGGTCCTCGTAGCCGCGGTTGATCACGTAGACCGAGCGGAGCACCGACGTTCCCTTGCAGGCGAGCATCGCGAGCAGGATGACCACCGCGGGCCGGAGTGCCGGCGGGCACACGATCTCGGCACCGCGCCAGCGTGTGGGCCCCTCGATCATCACCCGGTGCGGGTCGAGCAGCTTCACCTGCGCGCCGAGCTTGTTGAGCTCGGTCAGGTAGATCGCGCGGTTCTCGTACACCCAGTCGTGAAGGAGGGTCTGGCCCTCGGCCACTGCCGCGATGACCGCGAAGAACGGCAGGTTGTCGATGTTCAGGCCGGGGAACGGCATCGGGTGGATCTTGTCGATGGGGGAGTGGAGCCGCGAGACCTTGGTGGTGATATCCACCAGGCGGGTCTGGCCGTTGGCGGCGACGTACTCCTCGCTCCGGTGGTAGGTGAACCCCATCTCCTCGAGCAGGGCGAGCTCGATCTCGAGGAACTCGATGGGCACCCGCTTGATGGTGATCTCGGACTCGGTGACGATCGCCGCGGCGAGCAGTGACATCGCCTCGATCGGGTCCTCCGAGGGCGCGTAGTCGACGTCCACGTCGATGTCGCGCAGGCCGTGGACGGTCAGCGTCGTGGTGCCGATGCCATCGATCTGCACCCCGAGCTTCTCGAGGTAGAAGCAGAGGTCCTGGACCATGTAGTTCGGGCTGGCATTGCGGATCACGGTCACGCCGTCGTGTCGGGCAGCGGCGAGAACGGCGTTCTCGGTGACCGTGTCCCCACGCTCGGTGAGGACGATCGGACGCAGCGGGGTGATTGCGCGGTTGACCGTGGCGTGGTAGCTGCCCTCGGTCGCCTTCACGTCGAGGCCGAACGGCCTGAGCGCGGCCATGTGCGGCTCGACGGTCCGCGTGCCGAGGTCGCAGCCCCCGGCGTAGGGCAGCTCGAAGGAGTCCTCGCGATGCATCAGCGGGCCGAGGAACATGATGATCGAGCGGGTACGACGGGCCGCCTCCGCGTCGATCTTGCTGAGGTCGAGCTCGGGCGGCGGGATGATCTCGAGATCGTTCTCGGCATTGAGCCAGCGGGTTTGCACACCGATGCTGTTCAGCACCTCGAGCAGCCGGTTGACCTCCTCGATACGAGCGACCCGGCGCAGGGTGGTGCGTCCGCGGTTCAGCAGCGACGCACACAGGAGCGCCACCCCCGCGTTCTTGGAGGTCTTGACCTCGATGCTTCCCGACAGGGTCGTGGGGCCGCTGACCCGCAGGTGTGTGGGCCCGCCGCCCAGGGAGACGATCTCCGAGTCGAGGGCCTCGCCGATCCGCGCCAGCATCTCGAGGCTGAGGTTCTGGTGGCCGCGCTCGATGCGGTTCACGGCGCTCTGGCTCGTGGAGAGCACCTCTGCGAGCTGGGCCTGTGTCCAGCCACGGTGCTTCCGTGCATCGCGGATCAGGTTGCCGATCCGGCTCAAATAGTCCTCAGTCATTCGCCCACTGTATGTCAGATATGAGATAAGTCAGGTCGCGCCCATGGCGCGTCGGCTGTGGTGATGGCTCGTCGTGACGGGCGGCCAGAACAGTGCGGGGGAGAGGGGCCCGCCGGTCAGGACAAGGCCGCGCATACGAGTGCTCCCGAGTGATCTGGTGTCACCGGACCCCTTTCGTCCCCCGCGTCCGGTTGCATGACCATGCCCGTAAAGGACGATACCTAACCGTACAAACGGCCCGCGAATCTCGTCCGAACGCCCGAGGGGCCGTGGCATGCGGCCCGGCGTCGGACGTGGCCTGTGGGTCGATGCGTGACAGGATGCGTGGCATGCGAGTTACGACGATCCACGGCACCAAGGACATCCGCCTCGAGGACCGGCCGGTCCCGACCATCGACGCTCCTACGGACGCGATCATCAAGGTCGTGGCCGCGTGTATCTGCGGCTCAGACCTGTGGCCCTACCGCGGCGAGAACCAGATCACCCCGGGTGATCCGATCGGCCACGAGATAGTCGGCACCGTCGAGGCGGTCGGTGCGGAGGTCCGGTCGTTCAAGCCGGGCGACTTCGTGATCGTGCCGTTCTGCCACTGCGACAACGCGTGCCCGCACTGCCGAGCCGGCATGGCTTCCGCGTGCGTCAACGTGGGCGTCACCCAGGGTGGCCAAGGCGAGTACGCCAAGGTGACCCAGGCCGAAGGCAGCCTCGTCAAGACCGACGGTCTCCCGGACCAGTCGCTCATCCCTTCGCTGCTCACCCTGTCCGACGTCATGGCGACGGGGTGGCACGCGGCTGTCGCTTCGAACGTCCGGCCGGGCTCCACAGCCGTCGTCGTCGGCGACGGTGCCGTCGGCCTGTGCGGGGTGCTCTCAGCGGCCCAGCTCGGGGCAGAGCGCGTGATCGTCATGTCGCGGCATGAGACGAGGCAGAAGCTCGCGACCGAGTTCGGGGCCACCGACATCGTCGAGGAGCGAGGCGAGGACGGCGAGAAGCACATCCTCGAGATGACCGGCGGGGTGGGCGCCGACGCCGTCCTTGAGTGCGTCGGCACGGACCAGGCCATGCGGACGGCCTTTTCGATCGCTCGACCGGGATCGACGGTCGGTTTCGTCGGGGTGCCGCACGGCGTGAAGCTGCCCGTACGCCGGATGTTCGCCTACAACGTCGGCCTCGCAGGCGGGATGGCTCCGGTGCGGACCTACCTGCCTGACCTTCTCGAGCGAACCCTGTCCGGGGCGATCGAGCCAGGGAAGGTGTTCGACCTGACCCTGCCGCTCGACGATGTGGCGGAGGGCTACCGTGCGATGGACGAGCGGCGGGCGATCAAGGTGCTGCTCGAGCCCTGACTGATCGTTATGTCAACCTGCCGAGTGTCGCCGGGCTGGTGAGGGGGATGGCGGGAGTCAGGGCCGTCGTGTTCGACATCGGTGGCGTCCTCGAGCGAGTCGACGACGACTCCTGGCCGACGACGTGGATCCGCCGTTGGGAACGACGGGCGAACCGTCCGGAAGGTTACGTCCTGGAGCACCTGGCCGAGCATGCTCCCGACGAGGACGTCGTGACCGGCCGGATGTCTGAGGACGACATCCGACGGGCATACGCCGACGTGCTCGGTCTCCAGGAGGAGCAGGCCGACGCGATGATGGCTGAGATGTGGGATGCCTACTGCGGTGAGCTGGACGTGCCGATGCGTGACTTCGCCGCATCCCTGCGCCCGACTTACAGGACCGGCATCCTGAGCAACTCCGCCGATGGGGCTTGGCGCGAAGAGCAGCGTCGCTACGGCTTCGAGGAGCTCGTGGACGTGATCGTCTACTCCCATGAGGTCGGGCTGGCCAAGCCTGACCCCCAGGTGTTTCAGCTGACCGAGGCCCGGCTCGGGGTCGAGCCCTTCGAGATCGTCCTCGTCGACGACCAGATCGGTCACGTCGAGGCGGCCCGTCGCCAGGGGTGGCAGGCGGTGCTGCACCGCCACACCCCGGCCTCGATCCGTGACATCTGCGCTCTGATCGGACGTTGAGCAGGCTGGCTACTCGATCACGCGCGGTATGGGATCGCGCTCTTCGTCGGTGTCCGTCTCCGGCTGCACCTGCCGCGCCGTCTCGGGTTGAGCGACGCGGGACTCGAGCAGCCCGTAGACGGGTGAGCGCGCCGCTGCCGCACGGACGCTCGCTGCCGTTGCAGACAGGTAGCCCTGAGAGGTGGAGAGCGACCTGTGGCCCAGGAAGTCCATGAGCTCCACCGCCGTCGCGCCACGCTCCACGAGGCGGGTCGCGGCGGTGTGCCGCAGGGCGTGCACCAGCGCGCCGCGCGCTCGCGAGGCGTTGACGCCCGCATCGCGGTAGACGACCTCGACGAGGTACTGCAAGGCACCGATCTGCATGCGCTCGCCGCTCCGGTCCACGAAGAGCGGGTCGGTCTTGCGCCACCAGGCCCACGGGTCGTCGGGCTCGCTGACGCCGCGTTGACGAGCCCTGCCAGGGAAGCGCTCTCGTCGACTGTCGAGATACGTGCCGAGGATCTCGAGCAGAGCCGGCTCGACCGGGATCGACCTCTCGGCCTCACCCTTGCCGAGAACGCGGATCCGTTCGTTGCCGCTGGCGCGGGTGACGTCGCCCACGTCCACGGCGAGTAGTTCGGCGGCCCGGACCCCGGACACCATCGCCGTCAGCACCACGGCCGCATCGAGCTCCGGCCACGGGTCCCGGCGTCGTACGGAGCTGTCGGTGAGGACACGCACGATGCGGGCCGCGTCGTCCTCTGCGAACGCCTTGGGCAGGCGCCGTGGTGCTTTCGGTTTCCCGACTCCGGGCATCGGGGAGCCCGTCAGGAGCTCCTCGGAGACGAGGTGCTCGAAGAAGCCGGACCACGTCGAGTGGGCTCGGCGGACCGTCGCGGCCGCCCGCCCCTCGGACCATGCGGCGAACGCGTTCCGCAGAACGCGCAAGGTCAGGTCATCGACCCGCAGCTCGTCGACGGGCCGCCCCAGGTGCTGGGCTGCCGCTTGGCAGATCGCGGCGAGGTCCCGCTGGTAGGCAGCCCGGGTGTGGGGGGAGTCCTTGCGCGGGGCTCGAGCGAGGAACCAGGCGTCGACAGCGTCGGTCACGTAGGGGTTGCGGTCCACACCCACGGACCCTAGTGACGTGCACCGACAGGAGGCGTCGGGCAGGACGTCCGGACAGCCGGGGCCTCGACTACCGGCCGGATTCCGATTCCTTTGCTGCATAATCACCGGTATGCGGCAAACATGTGCGTTGCCGCAAACGGGGCAGCCGGGGGTGCGGCCTCGAGCCACAATGCCGTAGCGGCGGGTCGCCACCGACGAACGCTCGAGACCTGGCGCGTCCCGCCAGTTGCGTCCAGTTCTGTCAGAGCCGATCTGAGCGACCCGAGCGCGAGTCGTCGACGAGATTTCCGACAAGCTGGTCGCCGACAGCCGCCGGAGACTCCAACGGCTCGGTGCACCAGTGGCGCACATGCCGGGGCCAGGCGGCTGCCGTCGAGGCCGGTCGTCACCAGGACGACGGGGATCGAACAGCGAATGGTGGGTCGAGACCCGTCAGCAGCCCCTTCCCACCCGGCTCGCTAAGTCGCCGATAATGCACATTATGTCAAGTACGATCGTTGCATTGACGGTCACCTGCTTCCCGTCCATATTCCGGCGATGACCTTGCCGGACTCGCGCTCCACCGAGCAGTCCCCTGATCCGTGCCTAGTGCTGATCCACACGTCGATCAGCTCTTTGTCCTTGTACCTGATCTTGGTCTGGGCGCGCTCGTTGACGTGGTGGTACGTCACGCACGCTCGCACGGCAGCGCCCTCACTGACCAGAGGGCGGTCGCCGCGGCACCCGGCCAGAAGCAGAAGGCCGGCGAGCAGGACGGCGCGGTTCACGCGCCGCTCCACGTGCCCGAAGCTCGCGGCCGCGACCGCGGTCCTCTGCCTCGCCGTTCCCGTTGCGGAACTCGGACACGTTCTGGGTCGGTCCCGCGGACCTGACGGCTAGGCATGTCGGCTCTTCCCGATCTCCCGTGTGACTGTTTCGGCAAGAACGTACCGCTCAAGTCGGGCGCGGCTTGTGATTTGTCTCACGCCGTCGCGCGACCGATGGTCCTACCCCGGGCGCCCAAAGGTGACCTAGGTGTATATTATTGTCGTAGTGACAATTCAGTCCCTTGAACGGCGCCTGAAGGCACTCAGGGCCAGGGGCGCGAAGACTGCCGTGAGCACCAGCGCCCAGGCCACCGACATCAGCACGGCGTGCTGCAGAGGCCAGGCAGCGTCGGCCGGCATCGCCGGGGCGTTGCCCCACAGCTCCCGACAGGCCTGCGCCAGTGCGGAGACGGGGTTCCACTCCGCCACGACACGGAGCACGTTCGGCATGTTCTCGGTCGGCGCGAACGTGTTGGCGACGAACGTCAAGGGGAACATCACCGTGAACATGAGGCCCTGAACCGCCTCGACGGTCCGCATCATCGAGCCCACCCAGATCCCGAGCCAGATCATCGCGAACCCGAAGAGCAGGAGCAGCAGGAAGCCGAGTGTGGCTTCCGCGAGTCCGGTGCGGATGCGCCAGCCGACCAGCAGCCCGGTCACTCCCATCACCGCGACACCGATGCTGGAGTGGATCAGACTGGAGATGCTGCGCCCTACGAGCACCGACGCCCGGGAGATAGGCAGGGACTTGAGCCGGTCGACGATCCCCTTCTGCAGGTCGTTGGTGAGACCCATGGCGACGATCGCCGACGAGAACACCATCGTCTGCACCATGATCCCGGGCAGCAGGAACTCCCGGTAGCTCGAGCCTGACACGGCGATCGAGCCGCCGAAGACGTAGGCGAAGAGCAGAACGAACATCACCGACTGGACAGTGACGTCCATCAGCATCTCGGGCATCCGCTTGATGTGGATCAGGTTGCGCCACACGATCGTGCCCGACGCCCGGACCAACGACGGTGGCCTGATCTCCGGCCGCTCTTCGGCGCCGGCGACAGCGGTTGGCAGGGAAAGGGTCGTCATCGGACTGCCTCCGTTACCTCGTCCTCGCCGCGGGTCTCCCCCGCGTCCTTCCCACCCGGCTGGTCGGCGCCGTGGGTGTCCTCCGCGCGATGACCGGTCAGATGCAGGAACACGTCATCGAGGCTCGGCCTCTTCAGACCGAGGTCGTCGACCTGGATGCCGCTCGCGGCGAACACCTCGCCGATCCTGGTCATGTCCTCCAGGCCGCTCGCCTGGGCGGTGATCCTGCGGGCCGCCGGCTCCACGTGCACCTCCGGGGAGCACGAGCGCACGAGGTCCGCGGCGCGCACGAGGTCCGTGGCGTCGGTGAGGGTCACCACGACGCTCGCGCGTCCCGCCTGGTCCTTCAGCTGGGTCGGTGTGCCGGCGGCGATGACCGTGCCCTTGTCGATCACCACGATCTCGTCGGCGAGCTGGTCGGCCTCCTCGAGGTACTGCGTCGTGAGGAGCAGCGTCGTGCCCTCGCGCACCAGCCCCCGGAGCACCTCCCACAGCTCTGAGCGGCTTCGGGGGTCGAGGCCAGTCGTCGGCTCGTCCAGGAACAAGACCGGTGGCGCCGCGATGAGGCTCACGGCCAGGTCGAGCCGGCGTCGCATCCCTCCGGAGTAGGTCTTCACGATTCGGTTGGCCGCGTCGCTCAGTGCGAACCGGTCGAGCAGCCCATCGGTGACCTGGCTGACGTAGCGGCGTGACAGCCCCGACAGTCGGCCGATCAGGCGGAGGTTCTCCCGGGCCGTGAGCAGCTCGTCCACCGTGGCGGCTTGTCCGGTGAGGCCCATGCTCCGCCGTACTCCGTCGGGGTCCTTGACGATGTCGTGCCCCGCGACCCGACCCGTGCCGCTCGTCGGGACCGACAGGGTCGTGAGCATGCGGACGGTCGTCGTCTTGCCCGCCCCGTTGGGCCCCAGGAGGCCGAGCACCGTCCCTTGCGGGACGACGAAGCTGACGTGGTCCACAGCGGTGTTGTCCCCGAACCGCTTGACCAGGTCGATGGCCTCAATGGCCGGATGCGTTGACATGGCTCCCACCCTAGGTTGCAGTACCGACAGTCTCGAAAGGGTTTTTCGAGTGTCCCCTGTTGACCTCGCGGAGGGCGGAAAGTCATCGCCGGCCGACGCGCTCCCGTCGGGTCAGCCCTCACCCGCGAGGTGCACGCTGATCGGCGTACCACGCTCCACCGTCTGGCTCACGCTGCACAGCCGGTCGTGCGACTGGTGGACGGCCCGTTCCAGCACCCCCCGGGCGGCATCGCCGCCCTCGTCTTCGGGGAACTCGATGTCGAAGGTCAAGGAGATGTCGGTGACGTGGTTCTTCCCAGCCGCGTCGCGCACCTTCTCTCCCGAGATTCGGACCCGGAACGAGGTCGGCTCCGCACGCTTGCTGGTGATGAAGTCCACGTCGGTGCCGCTGCAACCGGCGATCGCGGCGAGCAGCAGCTCGACCGCGGAAAGGTTCTTGGTGTTGTCGTGGCCGAACACGATCTTGGCGCCGTGTCGGTTGGTCGCCTCGTAGAGGCCCTTCTCGATCCGCGTGACTTCGACCGTGCGCACGTTGTCGTTCATGCCGGAACTCTTTCACAGCGCCGGACGGACCTACGTTCGCTTCCATGCGCAGCGACTCCTCGGTGACCGACCCCGACGTGAACATGTACCGCCTCCTCACCGCCGCGGTGGTCCCGCGGCCCAAGCGCCCCGAGGACATCCGCTGGTAGACGGCCTGGAAGGATCAGGGGGCATGAGCGACAAGACCCGTCAGATCCGCCTGGTGTCCCGGCCCACCGGCTGGCCGACCCACGAGGACTTCGAGCTCGTGGAGGTCGACGTACCCCCGCTCCAGCCCGGGCAGGTGCTCGTGCGCAACACGGTCATGTCGGTCGACCCGTACATGCGCGGCCGGATGAACGACACGAAGTCCTACATTCCTCCGTTCCAGCTCGGTCAGCCGCTCGACGGCGGTGCTGTGGGTGAGGTCGTCGCGTCCCGGTCGGACAGGTTCGCCGTCGGGGACACCGTGCAGCACCAGCTCGGCTGGCGGGAGCATGCAGTCCTCGACGAGCACCACCTGCGTCGGATCGACACCTCCGACCTCCCTGCCTCGGCCTATCTCGGTGTGCTCGGGATGCCGGGGCTCACGGCGTACGTCGGGCTCACGCGGATCGCCGAGCTCAGGGAGGGCGACGCCGTCTTCGTCTCCGGTGCTGCCGGCGCGGTGGGGAGCCTCGCCGGGCAGATCGCGCGCAACCTCGGGGCATCTCGCGTCGTCGGCTCGGCCGGGTCGTCCGAGAAGATCGAGTACGTCGTCGACGAGCTCGGCTTCGACGCCGCGTTGGACTACCACACAGACGCGGTGGCGCGGCAGCTGCGCAAGCACGCACCCGAGGGTGTCGACGTCTACTTCGACAACGTGGGCGGTGACCACCTCGAGGGGGCGATCGCGAACATGAAGGACTTCGGGAGGATCGCTCTATGCGGCGCGATCGCCCAGTACAACGCCACCGAGGCAGCGCCGGGGCCGCGGAACATGTGGCTGGTGGTCACGCGGAGGCTCAGGCTCCAGGGGTTCATCGTGACCGACCACGGCGACCTGGCGAAGGAGTACCTCACGGCGGCATCAGGCTGGATCCGGGACGGACGCCTGAAGTTCCGGGAGACGTACTTCGACGGCCTCGAGAATGCCGTCGACGCGTTCCTGGACCTCCACCGGGGCGCCAACGTCGGCAAGATGCTGGTGCGACTCTGACGCCTAGGCGGGCAGCTCCTGCGCCACGGCCCCGGCCACCGAGCCGCTGACACCGGGCGACGAGCTCGGCACAGGACGCGGCACCCGGCGGATGTCCTCGTCCAGCCAGACCCGGTCGTCGGTGAGCATGCGGCCCAGCTCCTCGGCGCTCTCCGGCCTGCTGAGCAGAGGACCCTGGGCCAGGTCGCAGCCCAGCGCGACCAGAGTGTCGAGCTGACCGATCTGCGCGACGCCGTCGGCGCCGGTCCGGATCCCGAGGGCGCGCGCCATCGCCAGAATTGCCCGCGCGGTGTCGGCGGCGGCGGGGTCGGCGCCGAGCTCGGCCACGAGCGACCGGTCGATCTTCAGCTGGTCCCACGGAATGCCGGCGAGGTGCTTCACCGACGACCCGCCGGTGCCGAACCCGTCGAGGACCAGGTGGACTCCCAGTGCGTGGAGCTGGTGCAGCGTGGCCGCCCCGAGGTCGTCTAACGGCCTGATCCCGTTCACCTCCAGACACAGTGCCTCGGCCGGCGCGTCCGTCTCGGCGAGCGCATGGAGCACCATGTTCAGGACCGCCCCACTCCCGAGCTGCAGCGCCGAGACGTTCACCGAGACCGGCGGGCAACCACCAGCGGCCCCGGCCCACCGCATCTGGGCCCGGAGAGACTGGACCAGGACCGTCTCCAGAAGTCGGTCACCCAGGCCCATGGCCTCGACGGTCGGAAGGAACCGCTCCGCGTCCAGCAGTCCCAGGTCGGCATGGCGCCAGCGGACTGTCGCCTCTGCACCGGCCAGGCGGCCGCTGGCCAGGTCGACCACCGGCTGGAAGTGGCAGGTGATCTGCTGCGCCGCCAGCGCCGCTCGCACGTCGTCCTCGACGCGGACCTGTGCCCGCGCTTGGTCCCTGAGAGCCCCGTCGGCGACGACGACGCGGCCGCGCCCGCGGCGCTTCGCCTGGTAGAGGGCGGCGTCGGCGACGCGGAACAACGAGTCGGCGCCCTCCCCCGGCTCCGCGACGGCCGCGCCGATCGATATCGAGGGCCGCACCTCCCGCTGACGGTCGAGGAGCACCGGCTGTGCCACGACGTCGGCCAGCCGACGCGCAACACCCTCCGCGTCCGCCTCGTCGACCTCGGCGAGGAGGACGACGAACTCGTCGCCGCTGATCCGTGCGACGAGGTCCTCGTCCCGGACGCTGGTGCGCAGTCTCTCGGCGACCTGCACCAGCAGGTCGTCGCCCCCCTTGTGGCCGACGCGGTCGTTCACGGTCTTGAACAGGTCGAGGTCACAGACGAGAAGTCCGGTTCCCCGTCCGAGCTCCCCCGGCACGGCAAGCGCCGCCTCGATCGCCTCGGTGAACCTGCAGCGGTTGGCCAGGCCGGTGAGCGTGTCGTGCATGGCCTGGTGCCTCAGGGTCTCCTCGCTGTGCCGCCGGTCGCTGAGGTCGCTGACGAGAGCGGCCAACAGGAGTGAGAAGGACACGGTGATGGCCAGGAAGACCTGGAGCAGGGTGACGGCGGCCCCCTCGGGCCCGCCCGCCAGCGCGAAGGGGCCCTGCCCCATGGCGGTGAACGCTCCCGCGAGGACCGTGACACCGAGAGAGAGGCAGGCCGTGCCGAAGGTGCCGAAGCGCAGCGCCGCCCAGGCGAAGAAAGGGACGATGACGTACGGCATCGTGACGATCCACGAGCCGCCGAAGTCGGTGAAGACCGCCGTGCATGCCAGTGTGGTCGAGAGGACGAGCGCGGTCAGTTCACGCCTGGGACGGGCAGGTCCACCGGCGGGCCTCGCAACGAGGAGGGGCGTGAGCACCAGGACACCCAGGGCGTCGCCCACGAAGTATCCCGACCAGAGCGTGGGGAACTCTCCGAACCGGGCAAGCGCTGAGACGCCGGCCGCGATGAAGGAGCCGGCCACGGGACCGACGACCACTCCGAAGCCGAGGAACAGCACCAGCTGACGCGCGGGCACCAGGCTGCCGGACGGGTTGCCGAACCGCCGCAGAAGGACCGCCCCGACAAGCGGCAGGACCGCGCTGCTCAGGATCCAGCCGAAGGTGACCGCGACCGAGTAGCCCCAGGCCACGTCCCCGGCGAGCTCGGCGAGGGCGATCGCACCCAGCGCCCAGATCCACCTGTCGGTGGGCAGCAGCATCAACGCCGCGAGGCTCAACCCGGCGGCGGGCCATAGAACGGGAACCTGCGGGCCAGGGCCCTGGAGCGACATCGCCAGCTGCGTCAAGGTGAGGTACGAGAGGCCGACTGCCACGAAGGCGAGCGGCCCCGGAGCGGTGCCGAGGCGGCCGATCAGCCCCACCGTCTCCGTGGCCGATCTCACAGCTGACATGCACTGGTTATCGGAATCCGCAGAGTCGTTCTTGAGATCTGGAGCGCTAAAGGTCCCGGTCGAACCAGCCGAGCAGCCTTAGGGTGACCCCATGCCCAGCCTCTCGCTCGACGAGTCCGTCCGCCGCGCCCAGCACATCGCCGTGACGTCGTACGACGTCACCCTCGACCTCGACAGTGGTGAGGACACCTTCTCCTCCACGACGACGGTCCGGTTCACCGCACGCGCGGCAGGCGACACGTTCATCGACATCAAGCCGATTGCGCTCCTAGGTGCTCGTCTCAACGGCTCGGCCCTCGACGTGACCACACTGGCCGACGAGCGCCTGCCGATCCGTGTGGCAGACGGCGACAACGAGCTCGTCGTCGAAGCGGTGATGGGCTACCGGAACGACGGTGAGGGCCTCCACCGTGCGGTCGACCCGGCCGACGGGAAGCACTACACCTACGCGATGTCGTTCCTCGACGCCGGGCCCAGGATCTTCGCGTGCTTCGACCAGCCCGACCTGAAGGCGCCCTACAGCTTCCACGTCCGGGCCCCTCGTGACTGGGTCGTGGTCGGGAACGGCCGGGCAGAGCAGGTCGAGCCGGGTCGCTGGGAGCTCGCCACGACGCAGCCGCTGTCGACGTACTTCGTCACGCTGGTGGCGGGGCCATACCACCTCGTCCACGGCGAGCACGACGGCATCAGGCTCGGGCTCTCCTGCCGTGCTTCGCTGGCCCCTCACCTCGACCGGGACGCCGAGGAGATCCTGACGGTGACCCGCCAGTGCCTGGACGAGTACCACCGGCTCTTCGAGGTCCGGTACCCGTTCGGGGACTACCACCAGGCCTTCGTGCCGGAGTTCAACGCCGGCGCGATGGAGAACCCGGGCTGCGTGACGTTCCGCGACCCGTTGGTCTTCACCTCGAACGTGACCCGCGCCGAGCGGACGAACCGGGCCACCACGATAGCCCACGAGATGGCACACCAGTGGTTCGGAGACCTCGTCACCCCTCGGTGGTGGGACGACCTGTGGCTCAACGAGTCGTTCGCGGAGTACATGGGCAACCGGGTCACCCACGACGCCACCGAGTTCACCGACGCGCACGTGGACACCGCGTTCGGCCGCAAACGCTGGGGACTCGAGGCGGACCAGCGGCCCAGCACTCACCCCGTCGCGGGCAACGGCGCGACCGACGCGCTCTCCGCACTGCAGGACTTCGACGGGATCAGCTACGCCAAGGGGTCGGCAGTGCTGAAGCAGCTCAACAGCCGGATCGGGGACGAGGTGTTCCTGGCCGGTGTCCGTGAGCACTTCGCCCGTCACCGCTTCGGCAACGCGACGATGGCCGACCTCTTCACCGCGTGGGAGGACGCCGGCGCCGGGGACCTCTCGTCCTGGACGCAGGGGTGGCTCAGAGCGCCGGGGGTCGACCTGCTGCATCTCGACCGGAGCGGCGAACGCCCCGTGCTGCGTAGGACGACGTCGGAGGAGCATCCGGCGGAGCGCACGCACGCTCTCGCCGTCGCCGTGTACGACGGTCAGGGCGGATGGACCCGACAGGCCGTGACCGTCGGGGCGGAGCCGGCGCCCCTCTCCCCCGCCGCGAGCACCGCACCCGTTGTCCTCGACCCCGCGGACCAGACCTGGAGCCGGCTCGGCTTGGACGAGCTGACCCTTGACGCGCTTCCCGGGCTGCTGCCCGAGATGCGCGACCCGCTCATGCGCGCGTCGGTGTGGAGCGCCGTCCGCGACGGGATCTCCAACGCCCTGGTCGATCCCGAGGTAGCTCTGACGCTGCTGGAGGCAGGCTTCCCCGAGGAGACCCAGGACATCGCCGTCACCGCGCTCACCACGTTTGCCGTCGGCACGCTCGTCGAGCGGGTCCTTCCGCATCCGGACCAGGCCCTGCAGCGCTTCCACGCCGCGGCGTCGGCCAGGCTCACGACGGCGGAGCCGGGCTCGGCGGTCCAGCTCGCAGCGCTCCGCGCCTGCGTCGCAACCGGCACGTCCGAGGCGGAGCTGCGTGCTTGGCTCGACGGCAGTGGGCTGCCCGACGGCGCCGGGTCGGACCTCGACCTGCGCTGGCGGATGCTGATCCGGCTCGCGACGCTGGGTCTCGTCAGCCGCGCCGAGCTCGACGGCTGGCTGGAGAAGGAGCACACCACCGAGGCGGCCGTCTGGCGGGTCCAGGCACTTGCGAGCATCCCGGACACGGAGGCCAAGGAGTTCGCCTGGAGCCACTTCACGGGCGAGCGCAAGGCCACCAACTACGAGATCGAGGCTGCGGGTCGGGGCATGTGGCGGGTCGGGCAGGACGACGTGACGCGCTCGTACGTCGACCGCTACTTCGCCGAGCTTCCCGACACCGTCGACGTGCGCTCGGGCTGGGTGCTCGCGGATGCGGCGCGGGACTTCTATCCCCGGCTCGCCGTGCGTCGCTCGACCGTGGAGCAAGGGCTCGCCCTCGCAGCTCAGGAGTCACTCGACCCCAGCCTTCGCCGGGCTCTCGTGGACTCCACCGACGACCTGGAACGGGCGCTGCTGGCGCGGGAGACCTTCTGGGGCTGAACGACCTCGGGGGGGTCACACGGAGCTGGTCGGTCCCTGCGGTCGGCGGACACGGAACAGCCGCAGCACGTCGTCGAACATCGACTTCAGGCCGTTCAGTCCCCCGACGGCACACACATGCGCGGGCACCATGCGGTCGAGGGTGACGGTCAGCTCGAGCACGATCCCGCCGACGATCAGGCCGGCGACGAGGTCCGCGAACCAGTGCCAGTTCAGAGTCAGAGAGGTCGTCACCATCGTCACGGAGAGGAACACGACCCCTCCCCACAACAGTGCCTGCGTTCGTCTGGAGATGTGGAGGTAGCGGCTCAGGACGTAGGTCGCGAGGCCGTAGTAGAGCACGATGTTGGAGCTGTGGCCCGACGGGTACGCCCCGATGCCGCCCTGGAAGAAGGACGGGTCGGCCGTCACCGGCGAACCGCGACCGAGGATGACCTTCAGGATCAGCACGAGCAGGTTGAGCGCGAAGACCGACACGACCGAGAGCAGCACCGGTCGCCATGAGCGAGTCCGCCGGTACGCGTGGTACAGCACGACGCCGAGGATCGGCAGGGCTATGGCTCGCTGCCCCACCCGGTCGAGCACGTGCAGCACCGGGACCCACTCCTGGGGCGGCGGTGCGGCGTTGAAGTATGCGTCGTAACGGACAAAGGGGCCCATGGCCAGAAGCGTGAAGGCGACGAAGACCAAGGCCAGGAAACCTGCCATCGCGAACCCCGAGGACACTGCCGACGTCCAGCCGTCGTCGGGCTCGGCCCGCCTTCGCGTCAACACGCTTGTCCTCTCCTCGCCCCCACTCGTCTCGCAGGGCCGGCTCCTTCGCCGCCGTACCCGACAAATATAGGCTGCCTGAGTGAGCCTCATCCGCCGTCCAGGCCCCTCCCGGCGCGTGCGCGTGCGCGAGGTCACAGGCAACGTCTCACGAGAGCGTGAGGACCGACTCGCCACGGAGGAGCCGCTCGAGATCCGCATCGCCTGGCCGGGTCGCCCTCCCGAGCGCCTCACAGTCACCATGCGCACCCCAGGCCACGACTTCGAGCTTGCCGCCGGCTTTCTGTTCGGCGAGGGTCTGATCGGCTCTGCCGGGGACCTCCATACGGTCGCGTACTGCACCGACCGTACGCTCACCGAGGACCAGCAGTTCAACGTGGTCACCGTGGAGCTCGCATGTCCCCCGTTGAGGGAACCCGGGATCCGGTACGACGGCCCGACCGCCGGCTCCTCCGCCTGTGGTGTCTGCGGAAAGCAGAGCGTCGACGAGGTGCTGGCAGCCGGGGTGACCGGCCTCGCAGGCGGGCGGCGAGCCGGTCGGTCGTCCCTTCAGGTCCCGGCCCACGTGATCGCCACCCTTCCCGACCGGCTCCGCGAGGCGCAGAAGGTCTTCCGTACGACGGGAGGGCTGCATGCGGCGGCCCTCTTCGACGCCGAGGGCAACACGGTCGTCGTACGCGAGGACGTAGGCAGGCACAATGCTGTGGACAAGGTCATCGGAAGCCGGGTGCTCGCCGACCTCGACACCGACCTCGCCCTGCTCTGCGTCAGCGGCCGAATCGGCTTCGAGCTCGCCCAGAAGGCCGTGGCGGCCGGCGTGGGGGTGATCGCCGCGGTAGGCGCTCCGTCCAGCCTTGCGGTGGAGCTCGCGAAGCGTGCAGGTCTTTGTGCCGTCGGGTTTCTGCGCGACGACCGGTTCGTGGTCTACACGGAGACCGACCGGATCGGCGTGTGACGTCCGTTTTGTCGGTGGCTGCGCCTAGCGTCTCCCCCGTGCGAATCCTCCACACCTCCGACTGGCACCTCGGCCGTTCCTTCCACCGCGAGGGGCTCCTCGACGCGCAGGCGGCGTTCGTCGACCACCTGCTCCAGACCATCGCCGACGAGCGGGTCGACCTCGTGCTCGTCTCGGGGGACGTCTACGACCGGGCGCTTCCGCCGGTGGATGCCGTGGAGCTCGCCGACGAGACCTTCGCGCGGCTCGCCGGCTCGCGAGCGCGCGTGGTCGTGACCAGCGGCAACCACGACTCGCAGATCCGTCTCGGCTTCAACTCCCGACTGGCCGACGTCGCGGGGATCCATTTCCGCACCCGTTGGCAGGACGTCGGGACTCCGGTTCTGCTCGAGGACGACCATGGTCCGGTCGCGGTCCACGGCCTCCCCTACCTCGAGCCGGACGCCGTCCGAGGTCCGTGGGGGCTGCCGACGCGCACCCATGAGGCGGCGCTGACCGCTGCCATGGAGCGCGTCCACGCGGATCTCGATGCACGGGCAGGGATCCGCTCGATCGTGATGGCCCACGCGTTCGTGGCCGGCTCAGCCGACGCCGCGCCGGCGATGGCGAGCGACAGCGAGCGTGACATTTCCGTCGGCGGGGTCCAGATCGCCCCCACGAGCCTGTTCAGCAGGGTCGACTACGCCGCCCTCGGCCACCTGCACGGACCCCAGACCCTCTCCGAGACGATCCGTTACAGCGGCTCGCCGCTCGCCTACTCCTTCTCAGAGGCCCGTCACACCAAGGGGTCATGGCTCGTCGAGCTCGGACCGGGCGGGGTGGAGCGCACCGACTTCGTGCCGGCACCCGTTCCGCGGCGGCTGGCCACCCTCCGTGGCCGTCTCGACGACCTCCTGGCGGACCCCGCACACCAGGAGGTCGAGGAGGCCTGGCTCCAGGTGACGCTGACCGACCCGCAACGTCCCCTTCACGCGATGGACAGGGTGCGCACTCGGTTCCCTCACGTGCTGATCCTCGCCTTCGAGCCAGACGGCGTCGCACGCGAGCGGGGTCCGGTCATGCCCCACGTCGACGGCCGCAGCGACCTCGACGTGGCGCTCGGGTTCGTCGCCGAGGTCCGGTCCCTCGAGGCGACCACCGAAGAGACGCTGCTGCTGCAGCTGGCCTGCGACTCGTGCCGGATCAACGAAGACGCCGACCGGCCGATCCGGATCGAGCAGGCCGGCTGATGCGGCTGCACCACCTGAGCATCACCGCCTTCGGGCCCTTCGCCGGAAGCGAGGAAGTGGACTTCGACGAGCTCTGCGACGCCGGGCTCTTCTTGCTGACGGGGCCGACCGGCGCCGGCAAGACGACGATTCTCGACGCTGTCTGCTTCGCGCTCTACGGCTCCGTGCCAGGAGTGCGCGGCGTCAAGGCGCTGAAGTCACAGCACGCTCCGGACGAGGCCAGGCCGGAGGTGGTCCTCGACTTCAGCGTCCGTGACCGCCGCTTCGTGGTGCGTCGCACGCCGGAGTGGAGCCGACCCAAGCGACGCGGCACCGGGTTCACGACCGAGAACGCCTGCGCGACCCTCGTCGAGACCACGAGCGGGGACGACCACCTCCTCAGCTCACGGGCGCAGGAGGTGGGCCATTTCATCGGTGAGCTCGTCGGCATGCAGTCCACCCAGTTCGTGCAGGTCGCGATGCTGCCCCAGGGTGAGTTCCAGAAGTTCCTTCGGGCGTCGTCCCAGGCCCGCCACGAAGTCCTGGAGCACCTCTTCCGCACCGACCGTTTCTCGCGCATCGAGGACTGGGTGCACGAGCACAGCCGTTCTCTGAAGGAGCGGTCGAGCGCGGGTGAAGGAGCCGTGTTGAGGGTGCTCGACACGATGGCGGAAAGGAGCGGCGTCGAGCTTCCCGACGGTGTCCGCGACCGTGCTCTCGCCTGGGCCGACGAGGTGATCGAGTCGGCCACCGCGGGTCACCTGGCCGCCCAGGACCAGCACCGAGCAGCGGCCGCCGAGGTGGCCGACCTTCGGTCCCGCCATCAGGACGACGTTCGCCTTCGGGGGCTCGTCGAACGCCGGGACCAGGCGCGGGCCACCCTGCGGACTCTCGCCGAGGAGACGGAGGTCGCCGACCGGGCCCGCCGCCGGGTCCGGGCTGACGACAAGGCTGCCCGGTGCCTGCCACTCCTCGAGATGCTTGACGCCGCCGTCGGTGAGCGGGACCGGGTCCGCGCCACGTGGGCGACTGCAGAGGAGGCCCTGGCCGGTCTGGACTTGCGGGAGCTGAGCCTGCCCGCGCCGGTCACGCCGGAGGCCCTTGCCGACGTGGAGCAGGAGCTCCGGGCGAGGTCGACCAGGCTGGAGGCATTGCTGCCCCGCGAGCGTGAGCTCCGCGAGGCACAGGCCGCATCGGCTGCGGCCGAGACCGAGCTCGCGGACTCCCAGCAGTCCCGTGCGGCCGCCGCGGGGCGGGTGGCCGCGGTCCCTGCCGCCCTCGAGGTAGCCCGCGCACAGGTTGCCGCCCTCGCTGACGTCGCGCGCAGAGCCGAAGCGCTCTCGCTGGAGCTGGCACAGGCCCAGAAGCAGCTCGCCGCGGCCCGTGACGCCGAGCAGTGCGAGAAGGCGTTGACGGCGCTGAGGGACACCGAGCGCGATGCGCGTGACGCTGCCGCGGACGCTCGTGACCGGGTCCAGGATCTCACCGCGCGACGGCTGTCCGGGATCGCCGCGGAGCTGGCCGGCGAGCTCACCGAGGGCCAGGCATGCCAGGTGTGCGGGAGCACCGAGCACCCTCAGCGTGCGGAGGCGACAGACGACGCCGTGACCGAGGTGGAGCAGACCGAGGCCACTGCGGCCTACGAAGCACTCACCGCGGCACACTCGACCGCGCAGGGCAAGGTGCTGCAGGCTGAGGAGCGTCTCAGCGCCCTGCGCTCTGCGGCGGGCGGGCTGAGACCCCCTGACTGTCTGTCGCGGGTGGCTGAGCTCACGCACGAGCTCGACGAGGCCCGTCGCGCGGAGTCTGACCTGGCCGACGCGGAGGCCTCGGTCGAGGTCCTGGGCCGGGAGCAGCAGGAGCTGACCACGAAGGTCCATGAGCTCGAGACCCTGGTCGCCACGCTCGAGCAGGCCGTGACCTCCCAGCGCCGGACGATCGAGACGCTCGGTGGCGAGCTCGCTGTCGCCATGGGCGTCTCGCCGGGGGCGCCGCTCGGGTCTGTCTCCGATGAGGTCTCGAGGCTGGAGGATCTCGTCGGGCTCCTCAGCGGGACCCGGCAGGCCCTCGTTGACCATGACGCAGTGGTTGCCCGCGCCGAGGAGCTGGAGCGGCACGTGCTCGTGGCGGCTGTCGAGCACGGGTTCGACGACCTGACCGCGCTACGGGCTGCTGTTCTCGAGCCGTCGGAACGGGGTCGCTTGGACCAGCTGTTGGAGAGCCGGACCCTTGCCGAGAACCGGGCCCTTGCCGTGCTGGAGGACGACGAGGTCAGGGCCGTCGCCGCGGATGCCGCTCCAGATGTCGCAGCGTCGGAGGCCGCGCTGGCGACCGCGGAGGAGCTGGCGCTGAGGGCCGCCAGGACGCTGCACCAGAGCGAGGAGGCCCTCGAGTCCCTGCGCCGGCAACGGCAGCGTCTCGAGCAGGCGCTCGCTTCGTGGACGCCGGTCCAGGAGGAGTACCTCCGCGCCGAGTCCATGTCGAAGCTGGTCCGCGGCATGGGGGCAGACAACCAGCTCCAGATGCGACTCTCGGCTTACGTCCTCGCGACTCGCCTCGACCAGGTGGTCGCCGCCGCGAACGAGCGGCTCGCCCAGATGCGTGACCAGCGCTACCTGCTCCAACGCACCGGCCGCGCCGCCCGCAAGGGGTCACAGGCCGGCCTCGGCCTCGAGGTCGTGGACCAGTGGACCGGTGACGTCCGTGACCCCGCGACGCTCTCCGGCGGGGAGACCTTCGTGGTGTCCCTCGCCCTGGCCCTCGGCCTTGCGGACGTCGTGACCCAAGAGGCCGGAGGCACGGAGATCGAGACACTGTTCGTCGACGAGGGCTTCGGGACCCTTGACGCGGACACGCTCGATGACGTGATGGACCGGCTCGACGAGCTCCGCGCCGGTGGGCGGGCAGTCGGAGTGGTGAGCCACGTGAGCGAGATGCGCAACCGCATCCCGACCCAGCTCCACGTCGAGAAGCGGCGCAACGGTTCCACCGTGGCGGTCCGAACGGCAGTGGGCTGACATGGCACCTCCAGCCCGGATGCTCGCCGTCGTCGACCTGGACGGCGTGTTGGCGGACGTACGCCATCGATTGCACCACCTGAGGTCGCAACCCAAGGACTGGGATGCCTTCTTCGCCTCGGCCAAGGACGACCCGTTGCTCGACCAGGGGCGCGACACGGTGACCAGGCTGGCGGAGGTCTTCGAGGTCGTCTACCTCTCGGGGCGGCCGGAGCGCTGTCGTGACGACACCCTCGCGTGGCTACGCCGACACGGCTTGCCCGACGGCCGCGTCTTCCTGCGTCAGCAGGGTGACCGGCGGCCCGCCCGGCTCGTGAAGGTGGAGGTCCTCGACCGGCTCGCGTCCGACCGGCGCATCGCCGTGCTCGTCGACGACGACCCGCTCGTCCTCGAGGCTGCCCGCAGAGCCGGCTACGACGTCCTTCCGGCTGACTGGATGCCCGCTGAGGAGACACTGCGCGAGGCCCAGGAGGTCGAGGGCGGGACGTGAGCATGCCTCCCCCACAGCGGGGTAACCCGCGTGACGAGACCGACCCGACGACATAGCCTCGCACCCATGAGCTCAGGAGCACCGGTGCCTCACGACATCGACCCCTCGTTCACCTCACTCCCCTACCGCCGGCTGGCAGACGCAGCGCTCTCCCGCGCCCGCGACTTCAACGTGACCCACGCCGACTTCAGGTTCGAGCGGGTGCGCTACCAGGACATACGCGTCCGCGACGGACACCTTCAGGGCGCGAGCGACACGGAGGACGTCGGCTTCGCAGTGCGGGTGATCCTTGGCGGTGCCTGGGGGTTCGCCTCCGGTGTCGTTCTCACCCCCGAGGCTGCGGTCCAGGTCGCCGAGACGGCCGTCCGCACGGCCCAGATCGCCGCAGCGATGACCACACGTCCGGTGGCGCTGGCACCCGAACCGGTCCACGCGGACGTCGAGTGGGTCTCCTCCTACGAGATCGACCCCTTCGGCGTGCCCCTCGCGGAGAAGGTGAGCCTGCTGGCCGGCTGGTCCGGCGACCTCCTCAAGGCAGCGTCGGTGGCGCACTCGAGCGGCCTGGTCCGCCAGGTCTTCGAGAACAAGTTCTATGCCGACCTCTCGGGCACCACCACCACCCAGCAGCGGGTCCGTCTGGAGCCGGAGCTCGAGGTGTACGGATCTGACGAACAGTCGGGCCGGTTCGACTCCATGCGCACGATCGCACCCCCGGTCGGCCGTGGTTGGGAGTACCTCGTCGGAGACCTCCGTGACTGGGCCGGCGAGCTGGCCGAGCTCCCGGACCTCCTCGCCGAGAAGCTTGCCGCTCCGTCCGTCGAGCCAGGTCAGTACGACCTCGTCATCCACCCGTCCAACCTGTGGCTGACCATCCACGAGTCGATAGGTCATGCCACCGAGCTGGACCGGGCGCTCGGCTACGAGGCGAACTATGCCGGCACCTCGTTCGCGACTCCCGACCAGCTCGGCAAGCTCCAGTACGGCGCCCCGATCATGCATGTCACCGGGGACCGCACCGTCGAGCACGGCCTGGCCACGATCGGCTACGACGACGAGGGCGTGCAGACCCAGAGCTGGGACCTGATCAAGGACGGCATCCTCGTCGGCTACCAGCTCGACCGACCCACCGCGCACCTGATGGGTCTGGCCCGGTCGAACGGCTGCGCCTACGCCGACTCCCCCGGGCACATCCCGATCCAGCGGATGGCCAACGTCTCGCTCCAGCCGGCAGCGGACGGCCCTGACACCGATGGCCTCATCTCGCAGGTCGAGCGCGGCATCTACATCGTCGGGGACAACTCGTGGAGCATCGACATGCAGCGCTACAACTTCCAGTTCACCGGACAGCGCTTCTACAAGATCGAGAACGGCCGCCTTGCAGGTCAGCTCCGCGACGTCGCCTACCAGGCGACGACCACGGACTTCTGGAACTCCATGGAGGCCCTCGGCGGCCCCCAGACGTGGGAGCTCGGGGGCGCGTTCAACTGCGGCAAGGCACAGCCCGGCCAGGTCGCGTCGGTCTCCCACGGCTGCCCCTCCGCGCTGTTCCGGGACGTGCGCATCCTGAACACCACGGACGAAGCCGGCAACCGTACGGACGACCAGGACTGAGGAGCGCCATGACGTCACCGACCCCCCAGGACCTCGTCGAGCACGGGTTGAAGGTCTCCCGTGCCGACAACTGCATCGTCACCCTGCACGACTCCACCAGCGCCAACCTTCGGTGGGCGAACAACACGCTGACCACCAACGGCGTCATGCACGACGTCTCGGTCACGGTCATCTCGTTCGTCGGCGCCGGTCAGGGCACCGCCACAGGCTCGGTGACCGGCAGCGCCGCCTCCCTGGAGCAGGTCACCGCACTGGTCGAGGCAGCCGACGCAGCCGCCTCGGAGAGCAGCCCCGCCGAGGACGCGGCCGATCTCGTGGCCGGCGAGGCAGCCAGCGACTGGTTCGCCCCGCCGGAGGGCACCACGATCGAGGTCTATGGCGACTTCGCTCCCGCCCTGGGTGAGGCCTTCCGCAAGGCCACCGCCGAGGACCGGATCCTCTTCGGATTCGTGGACCACGACGTCACCACGACCTACCTCGGCTCCAGCACGGGTCTTCGTCGCCGTCACGTCCAGCCGACCGGGCACTACGGCTGCACCGGCAAGCCCTCCGACCTGTCCGGCAGCGCGTGGGTCGGCGGGGCCACGCGGGACTTCAAGGACGTGGACGCTCTCGCTCTGGACCAGGAGCTGGCCCGGCGGCTCAGCTGGGGGGCACGCAAGGTGGACCTCCCCGCGGGCCGCTACGACACGATCCTGCCGCCCACCTCCGTTGCTGACCTGATGATCTACGCCTACTGGACCGCCTCAGCCCGCGAGGCACACGAGGGCCAGTCCGTGTTCTCCCGCCCCGGCGGAGGCACGCGCATCGGCGAGCGGCTCACCAGCAGGCCGGTTCGCCTCTTCTCCGACCCCGGGGCGGCTGGGTTGCAGGCGACCCCGTTCGTCACCGCCTCGTCGAGCAGCAACACCAGCAGCGTCTTCGACAACGGCCTGCCGCTCTCGGCCACCGACTGGATCAAGGACGGCACCCTCGAGGCGCTGCTCCAGACGCGGCACTCGGCCGCCATGACCGGGCAGCCGGTCACTCCGGCCATCGACAACCTGCTGCTGTCCGTCGACGGCGCGGAGGGTTCACTCCACGACCTGGTCGCCGGCACGGAGCGGGGCCTGCTCGTCACCTCGCTCTGGTACATCCGGGTCGTGGACCCCCAGACGTTGCTGCTGACGGGCCTCACCCGCGACGGTGTCTACCTCGTGGAGGGTGGCGAGGTCACAGGTGTCGTGAACAACTTCCGCTTCAACGAGAGCCCCGTCGACCTGCTCGCGAGGTTCTCGGCGGCCTCGACGACGGTGCCGGCCTTCTCCCGGGAGTGGGGCGACTACTTCTCCCGCACCGCGATGCCCGCCCTGCGTGTCCCCGACTTCAACATGTCGAGCGTCAGCCAGGCGAGCTGACCCGGGTGCCCGGCGCAGGTGCGATGTTCTGGTTCCCCCGGAACACGTTGCCGGGGTCGTAATCCGACTTCACCCGACGAAGGCGTTCGTACTTCGCCTCCCCGAAGGCGCTGCGGACCCGGTCCTGTCCCTCGTTGCCGATGAAGTTCAGGTAGACCCCGCCTGTCGTGTAGGGCGCGATGCCACGACGCCACCGACGCACCCACTCGATGTTGGCTGCGTCGTCAGCGGGGTCCTGCCACACCGCGAACGGGTGCGAGACCCACGCGGCGTCACGTTGCGACATCGGGGTGTCCTGGTCGGCGACCCCAGCTATCGCGCCTCCCCAGGGAAGGATGATCTGTTGGGACAGGGGCGAAGGAGCCGAGGTCGCCGACTCCACGAATACTCGCAGCGCCTCGTCCGGCAGGGCGTCGTGGTAGTCCGCGCTCCAGTAGTGCCGGTTTCCGGGAACGTCGTCCAGGATCGCCTGGAACTCCGCGTAGGGCATGGGGGCGACGAGGTCCACCTCCGGCGACAGTGCCTTGAGAGGGCCGAACATGCCCATGCCCTCGTCGACGTCGCCGACCCACATCCCGGCCACCAGGACGATCTCTTGCCCGTGCAGCTCCTGCGGCAACCAGTCCTCAGCCGGTCCGGTGAGCAGCATCAGCCAGGCCGCCAGCTCGTCAGGGGCGTGTTCGACCCAGTCGCGGAACGCGCGGGTCAGCTCGTCGGCGGCAGCAGCCCGCCAGACCAGCAGTCCGGCAGCCACGATCGGGCCGACCGGATGCAGCTGAAGCTCGAACGCCGTCGCAACGCCGAAGTTGCCGCCGCCCCCGTGCAGTGCCCAGAAGAGCTCCGTGTGCTGGTCGGCGTCGGCGCGGATCTCTCGACCGTCCGCGGTGACGAGGTCGACGGACAGGAGGTTGTCACAGGCCAGCCCGTGTGTTCGGTCCAGCCATCCGGACCCGCCTCCGAGCGTGAACCCCGCGACCCCGGTCGTCGAGACGCGTCCCCCTGTCGTGGCGAGCGCATGGGCCTGGGTGGCGTGGTCGAGCTCGCCCCAGGTGACTCCCGCCCCCACCCGGACTCGTCGGCGAACCGGATCGACCTCGATGGACTTCATGGGCCGGACGTCGATGACCAGCCCGTCGTCGTTGGTGGACATGCCCGCGACGGAGTGGCCTCCGGCGCGGACGGCCACCTCGAGGTCGTCGGCGCGCGCCCGATCCAGCGCAGCTCGGACGTCGGCCGGCGTCTCACAGCCCGCGATCAGCCGTGGACGCTTGTCGATCATGGCGTTGAAGAGCGCGCGGCGCTCGTCGTACTCCTCGTCCCCCGGCTTCGTCCAGAACACGGCTGTCTCCGCCTCCCGTGGTCGATGGGTCCGTTCCCGGCGACGCTACGCCCGGCCCGGAGCACCGACATGACCCCATGAGGCCATTGCGGTCGGCCCACCCGTGGTGTGCGTCTGGTCGCCGATCCGGTCAGGAATCAGCCGGCACGCCACCGGGGATCGGCGCTGACGGGTCGTACGGCATCCGGGTGTAGACGAAGGTTGCACACACCAGGTGGTGGACCTGCCCGCTCTCGTCGCGGACGACGCGGAGGAGCTCCCCGTGGTGGTAGCCGGACGTGCCGAGGAAGGTGTCGTCCCGGCGCGGACGGAAACGGTAGACCACCTCACCGCTGGCCAGGGCCGCGACGACGAGGTCGACGCCGTCGTAGGAGAACGAGAACGCCGTGTTGCCCCAGTGCCACACGCCGAGAACCTCACGGACCGATTCCGGGACCGCGGTCGTCGGAGTCCAGGCCGGTGCGACGGTGGGCTCGGACCGCTCCAGCTCGCCGAGGAGGTCGATCGGCAAGCCCTCGCACCGGAGGCCGGCCGTGCCGTTGGCGAGGCACATCGCCGCTGTCCGACGTACTGGGTCCACGAAGAGGCCCGCGAGGAAGCCGGGCATCGAGCCGGTGTGCCCGACCAGGGTCCCGGAGCCACCCGAGACCAGGCGAAGACCAAGTCCGTAGCCACCACTGAGTCCGCCGGCCGCGGATCCCGACTGCGGCGTGCTCATCTCCTCGATCGCGTCCCGGGGCAGCACCTCGTCGTAGCCGTCGATGAGGAACGACGCGTACGAGGCGAGGTCGTCGATGGTGCTCCACAGCTGGCCGGCGGCCGCCATGGCCCCTGTGTCCCGGGCCGGCTCCTTGGTGAGCGTGTTCGCGAAGTGGTGCACGCTGTACCCGGTCGCGGCCGGCGCCACGGGAAGGTAGCTGGTCCGCGACATGCCGAGCGGCCGCAGGACGCGGGCCCCGACCTGCTCACGCCAGCTCTCCCCCCGCAGGTGCGAGACCAGTTCGCCGAGGAGCCCGAACGCGAGGTTCGAGTAGTGGAACGTGGTCCCCGGGGCGAAGGGGGCTGTGCTGTCGTTCATGAGGGAGGTGAGCTCCTGATAGGACACTCCCGGGCTACGTTCCCACCATGAGCCTTCGGGCTCCGACTGCATCCCCGATGAGTGAGAGAGCAGCCACCTGATCGTCCGGTCGCCGTAGCCCACACCAGGCAGGTGCCGGTCCAACCGGTCTGCCAGCTCGAGCCGTCCCTCGTTGCGGAGCTGCATGACCAGGACCGCGGTCATCGTCTTCGTGATCGAACCGATGCGGTACTGAGTGTCGGTCGTGGGCGGAGCGGAGCCGGTCCGCTCGCCGTGTACTCCCGACCAGACCAGCCCGCCGTCGCGGACCACACCGGCGACGAGCGAGGGCATCCGCGCGGTCGCCTGCTCCCCGGCCACGATCGCCTGGAGCCGTCGAGCCGTCAGGTCCGCGACCGGGCACCTTTCGGGGCGGGCGTCGCGGTTCATGTCGTGGCGAACGCCTCGGGGGCAGGGCAGCTGCACACCAGATGTCGGTCGCCGTATGCCTGGTCGATACGCGCCACGGGCGGCCAGTACTTGTCGGGGTCCGGCCCGGTCGGGAAGGCCGCCTCCTCCCGGCTGTAGGGACGGTCCCACGCTCCGGCGAGCGCCATCGCTGTGTGCGGGGCGCCCCGCAAGGGTGAGTCCTCGACGCTCCACTCCCCCGCCGCGACCCGGTCTGCCTCCGCCTTGATCGCGATCATCGCCTCGCAGAACCGGTCGATCTCCGCGAGGTCCTCGCTCTCGGTCGGCTCGACCATGAGCGTGCCGGCGACCGGAAAGCTCATCGTCGGCGCATGGAAGCCGTAGTCGATCAGCCGCTTCGCGATGTCGTCGACGGTGACGCCCGTGCCCTTCGTGAGCGGCCGCACATCCAGGATGCACTCGTGCGCGACGAGGCCGTTGTGGCCCCGGTAGAGCACGGGAAAGTGCTCCCGCAGCCGGTGCGCGATGTAGTTCGCCGAGAGCACGGCCACCGCGGTGGCGCGGGCGAGGCCCTCGGCGCCCATCATCCGGATGTAGGTCCACGAGATCGGCAGGATGCCGGCCGAGCCGTACGGCGCTGCACTGACCGGACCGATGCCCGTGCGTCGATCCGGGTCCGGATGCACGGGGTGGCTCGGGAGGTACGGCGCCAGGTGCTCGCGTACCGCCACCGGCCCGACGCCGGGGCCTCCGCCGCCGTGAGGGATGCAGAAGGTCTTGTGGAGGTTGAGGTGCGAGACGTCGCCGCCGAACTCCCCCGGGTTGGCGTAGCCGAGGAGCGCGTTCAGGTTCGCCCCGTCGACGTACACCTGTCCGCCGTGCTCGTGCACGATCCGGCACAGCTCGGTGATCCCGTCCTCGAACGCGCCGTGCGTCGACGGGTAGGTCACCATGATCGCGGCGAGGTCGTCTCGATGTCTCTCGCACTGCTCCCTGAGGTCGTCGAGGTCGACCGAGCCGTCCTCGGCAGCCTTCACGACCACGACTCTCAGACCCGCCATCACCGCCGAGGCGGCGTTGGTCCCGTGCGCGGACGACGGGATCAGGCACACGTCGCGGGCGGCCTCACCGCGAGCGACGTGGTAGGCGCGGATCGCCAGCAGTCCGGACAGCTCTCCCTGGGAGCCGGCGTTCGGCTGGATGGACACCGTGTCGTAGCCCGTGACCTCCGCCAGCCACCCCTCGAGCTCCTCGATCATCGCCCGATATCCCGCGGCGTCCTCCGCGGGCGCGAACGGGTGCAGGTTCGCGAAGCCCGGAAGGCTGATCGGCTCCATCTCCGAGGTCGCGTTGAGCTTCATGGTGCAGGAACCGAGTGGGATCATCCCGCGGTCCAGGGCGTAGTCGCGGGCGGAGAGCTGCCTCAGGTAGCGCAGCATCGACGTCTCGGAGCGGTGTGAGTTGAACACGGGGTGCGTGAGGAACTCCGAGGTCCTCCGGAGCGCCTCGGGCAGGGCGTCACCGGTGCGCCGGTCCACCGACTCGAGGTCGAGGTCGGCTGCGCCGAAGGCGGCCAGGATGCTTTCGAGGTGGCCCCTCTCGGTGGTCTCCGACGCGGAGATCCCGACGTGGTCCGCGTCGACGAGCCGCAGGTGGATGCCGGCGTCCCGGGCGGCGGCCACGACAGGCTCCGCCAGTCCCGGCACCCGGGCGAGCACCGTGTCGAAGAAGTCCTCGTGCGCGACCTCCACATCTGCCTCGCGCAGCGCCTCGGCGAGCACGGCGGCGTAGCGATGGGTCCGGCGGGCGATGGAGCGCAACCCGTCCGGACCGTGGTAGACGGCGTACATCGACGCAACGACGGCGAGGAGCACCTGCGCGGTGCAGATGTTCGAGGTGGCCTTGTCCCGACGGATGTGCTGCTCGCGGGTCTGGAGCGCCAGGCGGTACGCCGGCCGCCCCTCCGCGTCCACGGAGACGCCGACCAGGCGTCCGGGAAGGTGGCGCTCGATGCCTTGGCGTACGGACATGTAGGCAGCGTGCGGACCGCCGTAGAACAGGGGGACGCCGAAGCGCTGCGTGGACCCGACCACGACATCGGCGCCCATCGACCCCGGGGACTCCAGCAGGGTCAGCGCCAGCAGGTCCGCGGCAACCACCGCCATTCCGCCCCGCTCGTGGACGTCCTCGACGAGCGGCCGCGGGTCGAGCACCCGGCCGCTGGCGCCCGGGTACTGCACCAGGACACCGCACACGTCACCCTCGGGAAGTCCTTCGGTGAGGTCGGCGACCTCCACCTCGATCCCCATCGCATGGGCGCGGGTGCGAACCACCTCGATCGTCTGGGGCAGCGCGTCGCTGTCCAACACGAAGCGGCCCACGGCCTTGCGGTTGGCGCGGCGTACCAGCGTCATCGCCTCGGCAGCCGCTGTGCCCTCGTCGAGCAGCGACGCGTTCGCGGTGGGCAGGCCGGTCAGGTCGCCGACCATCGTCTGGAAGTTCAGCAGCGCCTCGAGGCGTCCCTGGGAGATCTCGGGCTGGTACGGCGTGTACGCGGTGTACCAGCTCGGGTCCTCCAGCACGTTGCGGCGTACGACGGCCGGGGTGAGCGTGCCGTAGTACCCGAGGCCGATCATCGCCTCGAGCGGGTTGTTGCGCGCCGCCGCCGCTCGGGCAAGACGGACCGCCTCCTCCTCGCCCGCCGCCGGCGGCAGGTCGAGCGCGGACGTCGCACGGATGCCCCCGGGGACGGCGGCTTCCATGAGCGCGTCGAGCGAGTCGAAGCCGAGTGCCTCGAGCATTGCGCGCTGCTCGTCCTCACCGGGACCGATGTGCCGGTCAGCGAATCGGGTGAGCTCGTCGAGCTGGGACAGAGTTGGCTGGTCGGACACAGAGGCTCCCGATGACAGGTCGAACAGGGTCGCCTCCCCCTCTGTCGGGCCGACGGTCTCTCGACCGCGGACCTTCCAGAGTTGCCTCGTCCACGCGGTCCTGGCGCCTGAGAGGTTCCGGGGAGGTTTGCCCCTTCGGCGCTCCGCGACGGCGACGGCATCACAACCGTTCCGACGGAGACTCTCCCGCGCGGGTTCGTCAGCATGCCCACGGTATCAGCCCAGAACGTCCGGCCAAGACGACGAAACCCGATGCCCATGTAGCCGGGCACCGGGTTCGTGAACGGGCAGACGGTCAGCCGGCGGAGCGGGCGCGGCGCCGAGCCGCCAGCTCGTCGGACCTGTCGTCCTCGTCGGCGGCTACGGCGCGCTCACTCGGGAGCTCGGCGAGGGACCCCTCGATCTCGCGCCAGACACCGCCGATGGCGATGCCGAAGACGCCCTGCCCGCCTTGGAGCAGGTCGATGACCTCGTCGCTGCTGGTGCACTCGTAGACGCTGGCGCCGTCGCTCATGAGCGTCACACGGGTCAGGTCGTCGGTGCCGCGGGCACGGAGATGATGCACCGCCGTACGGATCTGCTGGAGCGAGATGCCGGCGTCGAGGAGCCGCTTGATGACCTTGAGCAGGAGAATGTCGCGGAAGGAGTAGAGCCGCTGGGTGCCCGAGCCATGGGCCCCGCGAACGGTGGGCTCGACGAGGCCGGTCCGGGCCCAGTAGTCGAGCTGGCGGTAGGTGATGCCGGCTGCGTTGCAGGCGGTGGGGCCACGGTAACCAGCGTCCTGCGGGAGCGGGGAGACGTCGTCGTCGAAGAGCAGCCCCTGCTCGTCAGCCGTCGCGGCAGCTTTCCGGGAAGCGCTCTGGTCGGCGGTCATCGCCGTCTCGTCGCCGTTCCTGGTCACGTCAACCTCCGTCGTCCGCTCCGTGTTGCGTGCAACTCCTCAGGGAAGCCGAGGTGCCCGAGCGGAGCACAACGGTGGAGTTACAACGGAGACACTTCCCAAGGTATGCCGAGGCAAGGGGTCGGTCAACGACAACCGAGTCCACGAGACGGCGTGTCGCAAACTCTCAACCTTAGGTTGAGGGTTACCCAGGGTGCGAGTGTCCTACTTGCTCTCGAAGTCCTCCGGCGACACGTGGTCGAGGAACTCCCGGAACTTCTCGACCTCGTCCTCCTGCTCTTCCGGGACAGCGAGGCCGGCCTCGGCGAGGACCTCCTCGTCGCAGACGATCTTCGAGCCGGTGCGCAGTGCGAGCGCGATGGAGTCGGAGGGTCGGGCGCTGACCTCGATGCCCGATCCGAGGACCAGGACGGCGTAGAACACCCCGTCACGCATCTCGGTGATCCGCACCTCGGCGAGGTCGTTGCCCGTCGCCGTGATGATGTCCTTCATCAGGTCGTGGGTCAGTGGCCGCGGGGGGACGACGCCCTGCTGCGCGAAGGCGATCGCCGTCGCCTCGACTGCGCCGATCCAGATGGGCAGGTAGCGGTCACCGGCAACCTCTCGCAGCAGCACGATGGGCTGGTTCGAAGGCATCTCGACCCTGACACCGATGACGTCGACTTCTCGCACAGTCCAACACTACTCCGAGTAACAAGTCCCGCTTCGGGCTACGAGCAAGGCAATCCGCGCGGAGATCAGCGGTCTAGCGGGACGAGCGGAGCCCGCTCTTGACCAGCGTCGCGTGGAGCCGTACGGACAGCGCCGCCAACTGCGCGATCGCCTCCTCGGCCCGGGCCTTGGCGCCGGCATCACGGTTGCGCCGCATCGGCGAGACGACCTGCTCGACGAGCCCGATCTCCCGGTCCGCCGCGGTCTTGAACGCACGAAGGTGCCGCGGTTCGAGCCCGAAAGCGGCGAGCTCACCGGCCGTCTTCGCGACGACCAGCGTGTCCCCGTCGTAGTGGTTGGTGCCTGGCCTCGGCTTCACGAGGCCGAAGGTCTCGAGCTGCTCGAACAACGCCTCGTCGATCTCGGCACCCTTGAGCACCTCCGCTCGGGACAGGCGTAGCTCGGAGGACTCGCCGGCGAAGGTCTCGGTAGAGGGGTAGCCGTCTCCGGCGAGGACCACCCGGGGCACTTGGGGACCGACACCGTTGACCGGCGGCGGCTCGAGTCCCCGGTCGATCGCGTCGAGGTGCTCTTTGATCACCTTGAGCGGGAGATAGTGCTCTCGCTGGCTGGTGAGCACGTAGCGCAGCCGCTCGACGTCACGGTGAGAGAACTTCCGGTAACCCGACGGCGTCCGCTCGGGCTCGATCAGACCTTCCGACTCCAGGAACCGGATCTTGGAGATGCTGATCTCGGGGAAGTCGGTCCGCAGCAGGGAGAGCACCTCACCGATGCTCATCCGGGACCGCGAGGACGCCGCCTGCCTCACTGCGGGCTGCCCGCTCCTGCGTGACTGGCGAAGTACACCAGCCGGTACTTGCCGATCTGGACCTCGTCGCCGTTCTGGAGCTCGACCTCGTCGATGCGGTCGCGGTTCACGTAGGTGCCGTTGAGGCTGCCGACGTCTGCGACGCGGTAGCCGTTGGTGCCCCGGCGGAACTCCGCGTGGCGACGCGAGACCGTCACGTCGTCGAGGAAGATCTCGCTCTCCGGGTGGCGCCCGGCGCCGACCAGGTCGGTGTCGAGGAGGAACCGGCTCCCCGCGCTCGGGCCGCGCTGGACGACGAGCAGGGCGCTCCCCGCCGGAAGTGCGTCGACGGCTGCGGCGTCGGCGTCGTTGAGCGCGGCGCGCTCCTCCGCCCCCTCCGGCTTGCCGGGAGCACCGAACGTGATCGTCGCGGTGGTCTCCCCCGGGGTCTCGCCCTGGTCCAGCGAGCCCGCCTCGTCGGTCGCGAGGCGCTTCCCGCACTGAGAGCAGAAACGCGCGTCGTCAGGGTTCCGGTGTCCGCACTCGGTGCAGAACGGCATCTTCAGCCTCCCGTTGGCAGTGGGCCTCAACCCTCAACACGTAGTCGAGGTTGACGGTTTCTCGAACCTATCAGTGAGCAGGCGGCGTTCAAGGAAGAATCTCCCGAGTCTCCCCGATCCTCCTGGA
>DASVBF010000279.1:0-3359 GCA_036375975.1 Nocardioidaceae bacterium
ATGCCGTTGGCGATGTGGGCGGACATGGGCATCGAGGAGCAGTGTTACATCCAGATCCCGGCCCTCGTCGCGGTGAACCGGTAGACGAGCGACTCGCCCGGGGCGATCGTCCGCATCGGTCGTTCCGGGGCCAGGGAGCCAGCGTGGAAGTCGATCGAGTGGCCCGTCGTCGCGTCGTTGACGAGCGTGATCTCGAAGGTGTCGCCGACGCGGCCGTGCAGGGTCGGGCCGGGCGCTGACCCGTTGTAGGTCCACAGGCGCTGCCGCACGCCGGGAGCGACCTCCCGCTCGACCTCGGTGACCTCGAGGGTGAGGCGGTGCACCCGGCTGTCCTCGATCGGGGGAAGCGAGGCGTCGCGAGCCTTGAAGCCGCTCCCGGGCTCCGCGAGGGGATCGAGGTGCGCGGACGGGGTCGGAGCCTGCCCGGTCTGGGCTTCCGAACCCATGGCCATCGGCTCGGCGTCGCCCGCCGGACCGTGCCGGTGGTCGGCGTGGCCGGTGTGGCTCGACGCGGCCCCCGTGGCCTTGACCGAGAGCACCATGCCCATCTGCCGGTGACCGACCACCGAGCACCAGCCGTCGATGTCGCGTCCGACCACGCCGAGGTCGAGGGTCGCCGAGTCGCCGGGGGCGAGGCGACCGCTGTCGGCGCCGGAGTCGAGGACCAGGTCGTGGACGTCCTGGTCGTCGGTGTTGGTCAGCTCGATGACGAGCCGCGTCCCGGCAGGAACCTCGATCACCGAGGGGGTGAAGCGCATGTCATGGGCCCTGACCTCCACGGTGCGGGTCCGCCCGTTGGCGTCGACCCCGGCGGCAGACGCGACGGCGCCGGAGGCGTTGAGCGCGGCGGGGTCGACCGCGACCCCGACGGCCACGGCGAGCACCAGCGCGGCGATCCCCGTCGCGACGAGGCCTGTGACCTGCCCCGCGGGGCGCTCGCCGTCAGGCGCAGCCGGACGACGTTCGACAGGCAGGGGCGACGGCGCCCTCCTCGCCCTGCGGGAGGCGCGGAGCGAGAGGAAGAGGAGGGGGACGAATGCCGCGAGACCACCGAGGACAAGGGTTGTCGAGGCCACGCGGACCACGCTCGGCACGGGGACCAGGGCGACCAGTAGCCCGCCGTTGACGAGCGTGATGCGCAGCGCGCCGCCTCGGTCCAGGACGGTGTTCGCCGCGCGAACCGGGGTGGGGCCGCCGCCGAGGGCCATCGGCACCAAGTAGGAGAGCGCCCCGAGCAGCACCTGTGCCCCGAAACCGGCGGCCAGGAACGGTGTGAGCCAGGAGAACCGGTCGCCCACGACCTCCCAGGAGGACGCCGTCGCGATACCGGCCGCGAGCGCCGCGAGGCAGCCCACCCACCACAGCAGGCCCGCCAGAACCGACCAGGTCGGGTACGACGACGGGCGCTTGGTCGCGAAGGTACGGACGAACGGCCCCGCCACGAGGCCGATGCCGACGAGATACCCGACCAGCCCCAGGGCCGCTGCCGGTCGCGACCCGAGAAGGGCGCCCACTACCACCCCCACCACCGACCCGGCCAGAACCGGAAGCGCCCGCCGCGCGGCCAGCTCCGTGCCCTCCGCCATGCGCGTCCGGAGCATCGTCGGCCACAGAGTCACCAGCGTCCCGATGATGGTCAGGCCCATCCAGCCGAAGAGGTTCGTCGAGGCGTGCGCGAGCTTGAGCTGCACATCGAGCGGGTCCGCCACTCCTCGGGCGAGGATCGTGCCCAGGGTGGCCCCGAGCGGCAGGAGGGCGGCCGCGACGACGTAGTAGCGGACCGTGACCCCGAACCGGGACGGCAGAGCCCGGCGCAGCTGCCGTACCAGGGCGGCACCGTGCCAGACGACCGCGGACGCCACGGCCGTTGCGCCGGCGACCGTGACCGGCCAGGTGTCGCCGAGGACGCCGGCGACCACCAGGACCACACCGCCGTTGAGGAGCAGCAGTCGGGTCGACTGGGTACGACGATCGCCGGGTCCGTGCTGGGAGCGGAGGACCGCGTCGGCGAAGTGGCGCGACCAGACCAGGATGGCGTGGGTGACGGCGCCGAGCAGGAGCAGGTGGATCATCAGCCAGCGCGGTGCCGGCACGAACGGATGGACGAGCGCGACGACCAGCGTCGCGACGAGCCAGAAGACGACCGGGAGGTCTCGCAGGGGCCAGAAGCCGCGGGTCGTCCTACCGCTCACCGGGTGCTCCTGACCTGGCCGGCACGTGCCACGGACCAGACGACGACTCCGACGAAGACGAGCAGGGCCACGATGTTGAGCGCCCCGCCGACCTGCCATGCGATCGGAAGGCCGAGGGCGTCGCCCGCCCACAGCCGCAGGGCGAGCGACGCGTGGAGCGCCGCCGCCGGAACGAGCATCACAGGGTGGTAGCGCAGGGGCCGCCGAAGGACGGCCGGGAGGATCACCGGCGCGTGCGCCATGATCATCGACAGTGTGAAGCCGAGGAAGACGGCATGCACCACGGCGTCGTACCTGACTCCCTCGGTCGCAGGACCGCTCAGGAGCCAGATGCCCGCTGCAACCCCGAGCCAGAGGTAGCCCGCGAGCATGCTGGCCGCCATGAACCGCACGAGGCCGTCGGAGCGGACGGTACGACGGGCCACGTCATGCACCATGAGCCAGCCGACCAGGACCGCGAGCACCAGGCCGAGGGCGGGGCTCGCGACACGCGGCCAGAGCAGCGAAGCCGCGACGGCGACGACCACCGAGCAGCACATCTGGACCAACCGGCGCCCCGCGTCGCCTCCCATCGCGATGCGGGCCAGCTCGAGGCGCTCCCCGGCGATGGTGAGCACGATGAAGCCGACCAGCCAGGGCAGCAGCGACGGGATCGGCACACCCCCCAGCCAGAGCGCCGCCGCACCGACCGCGAGGACCGCGCCGAGGGCCTGGATCAGCACGGCGTCGTCGCGCTGGCGGCGCCACAGCGGCACGTAGACGCCGGTCATCGCGACCGTCCCGGCCAGCAGAGCGGCCTGGCCGACGGTCAGCGGCACGGGGGAGAGGAGGAGCAGTGCCCCGAGCCCGAGCAGCCCCGGAGCCAGGTAGCCCGCGCGTCGTCCAAGGGCGACAGCGCGCTCGAGGGCGATCAGCGTGCCGACGAAGCCGAGCACGAGCAGCATGCCGTGCACGTCGGGGAGGCGGTCGGCGGAGACCGGGGCGGGCAGGCCGAGCAGCATCAGCGCGGCGTCGATGCCGGCCAGCAGTGCCACGCCGCCCGGAAGCAGGAAGGGCAGGCGGCGCAGGGGGGTGCCTCGGCGAGGGGTCGAGCCGGCGTACGCCGGGCCGGCAGCCGCGGTTGCGGTCATGACGGGACGTCCTCGGTCAGCAGCTCCAGGCGACAGG
>DASVBF010000024.1:0-8354 GCA_036375975.1 Nocardioidaceae bacterium
GCGATGTACGCCGCGAACTTCGGCGCCTTCACCTGCACCCCCCAGGTGAGGATGTTGACCACGTGCCCGTCGCCGCGCTCCACCATCTGGGGCAGCAGGGCCAGGATCAGCCGCACCGGGGCGATGTAGTTGATGTCCATCGTGCGCTCGAAGTCGTGGAGGCGCTCGTAGGACAGCGCCAGCGACCGACGGATCGAGCGGCCCGCGTTGTTGACGAGCATGTCCACGCCGTCGTGCTCCCGCAGCACCTGCGCGACCATGCGCTCCACGGACGGCCCGTCGGTCAGGTCGCACGGGTGGGCGTACGCCGTCCCCCCTGCGTCACTGATCTCCGAGGCCACCCGCTCGAGCTCCTGCGCCCGACGAGCGACCAGGATCACCCGACCGCCGCGGGCAGCGACCGCCCGAGCCGTCGCCTCCCCGATGCCCGACGACGCACCGGTCACCATCACCGTCCGTCCCGCGAGCGGGCTCGCCGGCGTCACTCCGGGGAGATGCCCCACGAGCCGGCGCGCCCAGGCCCTCGGCGTGGTCAGCAACAGCCCGCTCATGCGAGCACCGGCCGCTTGTCGGCCCAGGGCCGAGCCTCCTCGAGCTGTGCCGAGACGGACAGGATCGTCGGCTCGTCGTGGGGCCGACCCACGAGCTGTACGGCGAGGGGAAGGCCGTCGCTTCCGAAGCCGGCAGGCACCGAGGCCGCAGGGTTGCCGGTCACGTTCCACAGGGCGGTGTACGCCACCATCGGGATCGCCTTGAGCATGGCGGTGACCGTGCCCACGCCGTCGAGGACGCCCACCTCGGGCGGTCGGGGCGCGATGACGGGCGTGAGCAGGAGGTCGTAGGTCTCGAAGATCCGGTTCGTCCTGGCGGCCACCTTCTCGCCCTGTCGCATCGCCCACTCCACGACAGCGGGGCGCGCCCATGCACCGAGTCGCACCGTCTCGCGGGTGCGCCGCTCGAGTAGCCCCGGGTGCTGCATCTCCTCCGCCTCGGCACGGACACCGCCGAAGAACTGGGGCACGAAAGCCGCGGTCGGGTCGGGGTACTTCGGGTGGGCCTCCTCGACGTGGTGCCCCAACGAGGACAGGAGCTCGGCCGTCGCGACGACTGCCTGAAGGTTCTGCGGGTCGGGACGGATCCCGAGAGTCGCCGACTTCGTGGTCCACCCGATGCGCAGCGGCCTGCCGGGTGTGCGAACAGCGTCGACGAAAGAGCTGGCCGGCTCGTCGGCGCGGAACCGGTCGGTGGGGGCGGAGCCGCGGATGACGTCGTACACGATCGCGCTGTCGAGGACGGAGCGGGTGAGCGGGCCGGTGGTGCCGAGGGCGTACCAGAGGTGCGGGTTCGGCGCCGCGCTGACCCGACCGCGCTGCGGCTTGAGTCCGTAGAGCCCGCAGCAGGCAGCCGGGATCCGGATCGAGCCGCCACCGTCACCGCCGATCCCCATCGGCACCATCCCGGAGGCGACCGCCGCCGCGGTGCCTCCGCTCGACCCACCGGTGGAGCGTGTCGTGTCCCACGGGTTGCGGGTCAGCCCGTGGGCGACCGACTCCGTGAACGGCCACTGCCCGAACTCCGGCATCGCGGTCTTTCCGACGACGACCGCGCCGGACCCGCGCAGCCGTCGAACCACGTCGGCGTCGAAGTCCACGGGCGCCCGGTTGGCGCGCCCGCCGAAGGTCGTCACCTCTCCGTCGACGTGGACCTCCTCCTTGATGGCGATCGGCACGCCGTGCAGCGGCCCGGAGTTCTCGCCTCGCGCCTGGGCGGCGTCCCGCTCGGCCGCAGCGGCCAGCGCGCTCTCGCGCATGACGTTGGTGAAGGCGTTGAGCCGGTGGTTGAGGGAGTCGATCCGGTCCAGGCACGCCGCGGTCAGCTCGCGGGATGAGAGGTGACCGTCGCGGACAAGGGCCGCCTGGTGGGCCACGCCGGCGAAGAACGTCTCGTCGTCCATGCCTGGACGGTAGTGCATCGCAGCTCCCACCCGGTCGGACGGTCGAGCGGGTGAGCCGCCGGATCGCCCCCTCCGGGGACGAGGTGAGCCTCGCTACACGGACCCGAACGCATGTTCCGGTCCGGCCAGGGGTATCGCCCTCTCGCGGCTGTGACCTAACGCACACCGCCTTTTCACGAAGGAGAACTCATGTCTACAGGAGTGGAGACCGGTCGGGTCACGACCGACATCCCGGCAAGGCTCGACCGGTTGCCCTGGGCGCGCTGGCACTGGCTGGTGGTCATCGGCCTCGGCACGGTCTGGATTCTCGACGGCCTCGAGGTCACCATCGTCGGGTCGATGTCCGATGCTCTGGCCGACCCCAAGACCGGCCTCGGGCTCGACAGCTTCCAGGTCGGCCTCGCGGGCGCGGTGTACGTCGCCGGCGCCTGCCTGGGCGCACTCTTCTTTGGACAGCTCACCGACCGCTTCGGCCGGAAGAAGCTCTTCCTGCTGACCTTGGCGGTGTACACGGCGGCCACCGTCCTCACCGCCTTCTCGATGAACCCGATGTGGTACTTCGTCGCCAGGTTCTTCACCGGCGCGGGCATCGGCGGGGAGTACGCCGCGATCAACTCGGCGATCGACGAGCTCATCCCGGCCAAGTTCCGCGGCCGTGTCGACGTGGCGATCAACGGCTCGTTCTGGGTGGGCGCCGCGGGCGGCGCGCTGCTGACCATCCCGCTCCTGGACCCGACCAAGATCGATCCGGCCTGGGGCTGGCGGTTCGCCTTCGGGCTCGGTGCGATCCTGGCGGTCGCGATCCTGATCGTGCGGAAGAACGTTCCCGAGTCGCCGCGCTGGCTCTTCATCCACGGCCGCGAGGACGAGGGCGAGAGGATCGTCCGCGACATCGAGGAGACGGTGCGACGTGAGAGCGGCCGGGAGCTGCCCAGCACCTCCGGCTCCATCACGATCCGCCAGCGCAAGTCCATCGGGATCGGGCTCATCGCGAGAACGGTGTTCACGCTCTACCCCAAGCGCACCGTGCTCTGCTTCAGCCTCTTCATCGGTCAGGCGTTCCTGTACAACGCCTTCTTCTTCACCTACGGCGACACCCTCACCACCTTCATGGGCGTCGAGCAGGTCGGCTGGTACATCGCAGTGTTCGCGGTGAGCAACTTCCTGGGCGCCCTGGTGCTGAGCCCGCTGTTCGACACGTTGGGTCGGGTCCGGATGATCGCGGGGACCTACATCCTGTCGGGCCTGCTCCTGGCCGGCACGGGGATCTTCCTCGGCGACTTCTCGGCGGTCACCCTGACCCTCATGGGCGCGATCATCTTCTTCTTCGCCTCGGCCGGCGCGAGCGCGGCGTACCTGACCGCGAGCGAGGTCTTCCCGATGGAGACCCGCGCGCTGTGCATCGCGTTCTTCTACGCCATCGGGACCGCCGCAGGCGGGATCGCAGGGCCGCTGCTGTTCGGCAAGCTGATCGAGGACGCCACCACCGGCGGCAAGGACATCACCGCGATCGCCGTGGGCTACTTCATCGGGGCGGCTCTCATGGTCGCCGGCGGTGTGGTCGAGGCCGTGCTCGGCGTCAGGGCCGAGGGCAAGTCGCTCGAGAGCATCGCGCAGCCGCTGACCGCCGAGGACGACGGCGCGAGCGGCGAGCTGGCTCCCGCGACCGCCTGAGCATCCCAATCCCTGGACCTAGGAGAAGGAGAGACCCATGCCCATGCCCCCACCGAAGCCCTCGACCGAGGGCAGGCGGGACCGTCAGGTCTTCCACGAGATGGGCCAGATCATCCGCGCTCTCGAGAGCGAGGGACCCCAGACACCGGACGACCTGGCGCACCTCACCGGCGCCCGTTTCTGGGAGCCCGACCGCTTCCAGTCGGCGCTGGCCTATGCGATGGCGGACGGCCTGGTGGTCCGTCTCAACGACGGCAGGCTCGCCACGGTCTGAGCGCCGTCAGAACCGACCGAACGTGCGGGTCTGGCCAGGTCCCGGGGACCTGGTCAGGCCCGCACGCCGCATCGGCGCACCGCGAGTACGACGAGGGCCCTGGTGACCTGGGCCAGCTCCTCGAGGTTCACGTGCTCGTGCGGCCCGTGCGCCACCCGGACGTCTCCGGGCCCGTAGTGCAGGGTCGGGATCCCGCCGATGCCGGCGTACAGCCGGAGGTCACTGCCGTAGACCTCAGCACCGAGCACCGGCGCCGGACCACCGGTGTCCTTCACCGCGGAGATGACCTCCGCGACCAGCGGGTGGTCGACGTCGGTCCGTCCGCTGGCGAACTGTCCGCCCGGCCAAGTGACGACCGGGCGGTTCTCGTGGAGCCAGCGGTCGGTCATCGCGACCTCGGCCACGGCGTCCTCGAGCGCAAGCCTGGCCTGGCGCGGGTCCTCGTCCAGCTGCACCCCCAGTCGGCCCTCCGCCACCAGCTTGTCCGGGACGTTGCTCGCCCAGTCACCGGCCTGGACGACCCCCACGGACAGCGCGTACGGAAGGTCGCTGCCGAAGAGCGGGTCCGGGTCGCAGTTGCGCTCCGCCTCGAGCTCGCGAAGCGCATCGTAGATGGGCAGAAACGCCTCGAAGGCGCTGAGCCCCTCCCGGCGCATGCTGCCGTGCGCGGACCGGCCACCGACCTCGATCCGGAAGGTGAGCGCGCCGGCCGTGGCCGTCACGATCCGGCCGTTCGTCGGCTCCGTGATCACCGCCGCGTCGCCTCTGTGCCCGCGACGCAACGTCGCGAACGCCCCGAGGCCACCGTCCTCCTCGCCGACCACGCAGTGCACGGCCAGCGGCCGCTCCAGCTGGACACCGGCAGCGCGGAGCGTGCGGACCACGGCGAGGTTGGCCGCGACGCCGGCCTTCATGTCACACGAACCCCGCCCGTGGAGCGCTCCGTCGCGGATCTCGGCCGAGAAAGGGTCCGCGCCTGCCCAGGTGTCGGGGTCCCCTGGCGGGACGACGTCGAGGTGGCCCTGCAGCACCAGAGCCGGCACGCCGTCGTCGTCGGTGACCCCGACCAGGCCGATCGCTCGGTCCCGCTGCGCCTCGGAGCCGGGGAACCACGCGTCCTCCTGCAGCTCCGCGAGGTCGATCTCCCACCGGTCCACGACGGCACCGTCTTCGCGCAGGGTCTCGGCACAGCGGTCCTGGACCTCCACCTCGGCCTCCGTGCCCGCCACGCTGGGGATGCGGACGAGCTCGGCGAGATCCTCGACCAGAGCGCTCTCGTCGAAGTGGTCGAGGACGAACGACTCCAAGTCTGTGCGGCCGTGAGTGTTCATGACGCCGAGTGTCTAGGGTTGGTGAGGAGGAGGCAAACCGGATGGGTGAGACATTGGCTGAGGCAGGCGCCAGCAGGGCCGTGCTGGGCATCGACATCGGCGGCACGGGCGTGAAGGGCGCTCCGGTGGACCTGACGACCGGGGAGTTCGTCGCCGACCGCCTGAAGATCGCGACGCCCAAGCCCGCGACGCCCGACGCCGTGGCCGACGTCGTGGCCCAGATCGCCGACCACTTCGCCGATTACGTGGGCCGCGGGGTGATCGGGATCGCCATCCCCGCGGTCTGTCAGAACGGCGTGGCCCGGTCCGCCGCGAACATCGACCCCTCCTGGGTCGACACCGACGTCGACGCGCTGTTCACCGAGCGCCTGGGTCGGCCGGTGCACGTCGTCAACGACGCCGACGCAGCCGGGGTGGCCGAGATGCAGTATGGAGTCGCGAAGGACGTGCCGGGCGTGGTCATCCTCACGACCCTGGGCACCGGCATCGGCTCCGCGATCCTGCTCGACGGGAAGCTGCTGCCGAACAGCGAGCTCGGCCACCTCGAGATCGACGGCAAGGACGCCGAGGACCGGGCCGCGCAGTCCGCCAAGGAGCGCGAGGACCTCTCCTACCCGCAGTGGGCGAAGCGGCTCCAGCGCTACTACCGCCACGTGGAGGATCTGCTCTGGCCCGACCTGTTCGTGGTCGGTGGCGGGATCAGCAAGAGCGCGGACAAGTTCCTGCCCCTGCTCAAGCTGCGCACTCCGATCGTGCCGGCCAAGCTGCGGAACTCCGCCGGCATCGTCGGGGCCGCCTGGCTGGCCCAGGAGTTCGGCAGCTGACAGCCCCCGCTAGGTGGTCTTCAAGAGCGTCCGCACCACTCTGAGGCCCACGGACAGCCGGGCCAGGTCGGCACGGTCGTCCGTGCAGATCTCCTCGAGCGTCGTCACCGCCCGCTTGACCGCCGCATCGTCTCGAGACTCCCACTCCACCACGCGGGCCGCCGCGGACTCCTCGGGCTTGGTCTCGGCGAGCACCTGGGCGGTGAGCTGGGTGTGCACGGAGAGCAGCTCGTCGCGCAGGGCAGCACGTGCCATCGCCTGCCAGCGGTCCTTCCGTGGCAGGGCGAGGATCCGCGTGGCCAGGGCAGGCACACCGAGCCGCTCGCCGAGGGTGAAGTGCACCCGGGCCACCTCCACCGGGTCGAGGTCGTCGCGGTGCGCGGTCTCGACGACACCCAGCATGCCGTACGCCGGGGGCAGTACGGCGACCCTGCTGGCCAGCTCCGCCGGCACCCCCGCATCGACGAGCTCGGCCCGACGTTGCTCGTACGCCTCGAGCTCCCGGCCGGTCAGCAGCTCCGGCAGCTTCGCCACGACGCGCTGCAGCGGGACCTCGAAGAAGTCCACGACCGCCTCGGAGTCCATGGGCGGGCGACGGTTCGTGACGAGCCATCGCGAACCACGCTCGACCAGTGTCCGGACGTCCAGGCGCATGCGGGTCTGCGCGGCGGCGTCGACCTTGTTGTCGTAGGAGGAGATCTCCTCCAGGAGCGCGCGCGAGCCGAAGATGTCCCGGGACAGGAAGTTCGCCCGGCTGATCTCGGCCGACGTGGATCCGGTCTCCCCGGATAGCCGGTGGAAGTACGTCATCCCGGCACCGTTCACCAGGTCGTTGACGATCTGCGTCACGATGATCTCGCGACGGAGCGGGTGCTCGTCCATCTGCTGCCGGTAGTGCTGGCGCATCTTCGTCGGGAAGTAGCCGAACAGGTCGCTGCGCAGGAACGGGTCGTCCGGCAGGTCGGTCCCGATCAGCTCGTCCGCAAGGACGATCTTCGTGTAGGCGAGAAGGACCGCGAGCTCGGGGGCACTGAGTCCCTGGCCTCGGTCGATCCGCTCGGCGACCTGCTTCCGCGACGGCAGGAACTCCAGGGACCGGTTGAGCAGGCCCTGGCGCTCGAGACGGCGCATCCAGTCCTCGTGCACGTGCAGGAGGCCCACGGCGTTCGCCTCGGCACTGGCGAGCGCGAGGTTCTGCTGGTAGTTGTCCTCGAGCACGAGGTCGGCGACCTCATCGGTCATCGAGAGCAGCAGCTCGTTGCGCTGCTTCTCCGTCAGGTCGCCCGCGCCGACGACCCGGTCCAGCAGGATCTTGATGTTGACCTCGTGGTCGGAGGTGTCGACCCCGGCGGAGTTGTCGATGAAGTCGGTGTTGATCCGGCCGCCGTTGCGGGCGAACTCCACACGACCGGCCTGGGTGAGACCGAGGTTGCCTCCCTCGCCGACGCAGCGGCACCGAAGCTCGTCACCGTTCACGCGGATCTGGTCGTTGCTCTTGTCGCCCGCGTCGGCGTGGGTCTCCCCCGAGCCCTTGACGTAGGTGCCGATCCCGCCGTTCCACAGCAGGTCGACCGGGGCCAGCAGGATGGCCCGCATCAGCTCGTGCGGGGTCATGGAGGTGACCTTCTCGTCGATGCCGAGCGCCCGTCGTACCTCAGGGGAGACCGGGATCGACTTCAGGTTCCGCGAGTAGACGCCACCGCCCGCACTGATCAGCGAGGTGTCGTAGTCCCGCCAGGACGACCGGGGCTTGTCGAACAGCCGCTGACGCTCCGCGAAGGACGTCTTCGGGTCCGGGTCCGGGTCGATGAAGATGTCGCGGTGGTCGAAGGCCGCGACCAGGCGGGTGTGCTCCGAGAGCAGCATGCCGTTCCCGAACACGTCACCCGACATGTCTCCGATCCCCACGGCGGTGAAGGGCTCGCTCTGGCAGTCGACGCCCATCTCGCGGAAGTGCCGGCGGACCGAGACCCACGCGCCCCGGGCGGTGATGCCCATCGCCTTGTGGTCGTAGCCTGCCGACCCACCCGAGGCGAACGCGTCGCCCAGCCAGAAGCCGTAGTCGGCCGAGAGCTGGTTGGCGATGTCGGAGAAGGACGCGGTCCCCTTGTCGGCCGCCACGACGAGGTAGGCGTCGTCGGAGTCGTGTCGCACCACGCGGGTCGGCGGGATGGTCTCCCCACCGACCAGGTTGTCGGTGATGTCCAGCAGGCCACAGATGAAGGTCTTGTAGCAGGCGACCCCCTCCTCCAGCCACGCGTCACGGTTCGACGGGTCCGGCAGCTGCTTGCAGTAGA
>DASVBF010000026.1:0-8532 GCA_036375975.1 Nocardioidaceae bacterium
CTCGGCGAGCCGGGTACGGAGCTCGTAGGCTCGCGCCAGGTCGGCACCGCTGAGCTCGGCTCCCGCGCGGATGTTGTCGGCGAGCGATTGCTTGAACGCCTCCGGCCGCTTCTCGAGCAGTGCGCCGAACCGGTGCTGGAAATGCCAGGCACGGAAGGTCCGGAAGATCTGCTCGGCTCCGGTCACGTCCGGATGCGCCTCGTCCACCTCCGCCCCCGCGGAGAGGATCGGCTCCACCTGGTCGCGTACGACGGTCGCCACCGCGCGGTCCACGGCAAACGCGCCGCTGAGGTCCACGGAGACGGCGACGCGGAGTCCACCGAGGTCACCGTGAAGAGGGGGTGCGAACGCGCTGCCCGGGGTCTCTAGCGACATCGGGGCGCGCGCGCTCGGGCCGGCGATCACCGAGAGCAGCAGCGCCAGGTCCTCGACGGAGCGAGCCATCGGGCCGCTGACGGAGGTCAGCTCCCAGGCGTTGATGCTGGGCCAGGTGGGCACCCGACCGACGCTGGGCCGGAGCCCGACGACGTTGCAGAACGACGCCGGGTTGCGGAGCGAGCCACCCATGTCGCTCCCGTCCGCAAGGGGCACCATGCCGCTCGCGAGCGCCGCCGCCGCGCCGCCGCTCGAGCCGCCGGCCGAGCGGTCCAGGTCGTAGGGGTTCCGGGTCGTGCCGAAGACCGGGTTGAACGTGTGCGAGCCTGCAGCCCACTCCGGGACGTTGGTCTTGCCCATCACGACGACCCCGGCCTCACGGATCCGCTCCACGACGAGGTCGTCATGCCGCGAGACGTGGTCGGCCCGCAACGGCGACCCGAAGGTGGTCGGCCAGCCGGCGACCTCGTGGGTGTCCTTGAAGGCGAACGGCAGCCCGTGCAGCGGGCCGACCTGTCCACCCGAGACGAGAGCCTCGTCCGCCGCGGCCGCCGAGGCCCGCGCCCGCTCGGGATCGATGTTCACGATCGCGTTGACCGTGGCGTTCGTGGCCCCGATGCGCCCGAGGTGCAGGTCGAGCAGCTCCCGCGCGGACACCTCCTTGGCCGCTACGGCCGCGGCCATGGCGCGAGCGCTGCTGTAGACGTCGATGTCGCTCAACGTCGGCGCCGCCCAGCGATCCACGCCCCTACGACGACGCCTGCCAGCGCAGCCGCAGCCCCGGCCATGACGCCTGCGACGAAGCCTGCCTGCGCGGCTGACGCGGGAGGCTTGGGCGGCGCCATGAAGACAGCGCCCGCTGGCGGTGCCGTGCGTTGCACTGACCCGGCGCCGGCCTCGGGAGCCGGACGGAGCGAGGAGGGTGCGCCGACCGTGGATGGGCCTGGCGGGCCGCCGACGAAGGAGGTGGCCTGGTTGGGCGGTGCGCCCTCCTCGCGCAGCCCGGCGGCTGTTCGCAGCCCGTCCGCGGTTGACAGCCCGGCGGCGGGCGGCAAGCCGGCAAGGAGGCGCTGGACGTTCCCGAAGAACTCGTCCGCCATCTTCTTCGACACCCCGGTCAGCATGCGCTGCCCCACGCCGCCGATGGTTCCGCCCACGACGGCATCGGCGTCGTAGGTGAGCGACGTCCCGCCGTTGGCCTCCTCGGCCAGCATCACCAGCACCTCGGCGCCGATCGTCCCCGGCGCACCCGCCCCGTGGGCGCGCATCCGGAACGAGAAGGGCTCCTGGTGGTCCGAGAGGTGCACCTCACCGTCGTACACGCCCTTGATCGCGCCCACCCCGGCCGCGACGGTCATCTTGTACGCGTCTCCGCCCAGCGCCTCGAGCCGCTGGCAGCCCGGGATCGCCTGGACCAGGACGGCCGGGTCGTTCAGCGCCCGCCACACCTCGCCGGGCGGTGCCTGCAGCACGGACGTGCCGGAGACCTTCATCGTGACTCACCTTCTCGGTGTCGAAGACGGAGGTGGAACAGCTCACTCGGCGAGATCGGCATGCTCCGGATCGGGAAGCCCTCGGCGTCCTCGACGGCCGAGGCGACCGCCGCCGAGCCGGGGATGACGCCTGCCTCTCCCGCACCCTTCACGCCGAGGGGGTTCAGCGGCGACGGCGTCTCGAGGTGGTCGACCTCGATGGTCGGGACCTCGGAGGCGTAGGGCATGAGGAAGTCCATGAACGAGGCGTTCATGAGCTGACCGTCCGGGGCGTACGCCATACGTTCGTACAGCGCTCCCCCGACTCCTTGGGCCACACCTCCGTGGATCTGCCCCTCGACGATCAGCGGGTTGATGATCGTGCCGCAGTCGTGGACGACGCAGTAGCGCAGGATCTTGATCTCCGCGGTCTCCTGGTCCGTCTCGACCACGACGGCGTGCATGCCGTTGGCGAAGGTGGACCGGACCGGCGAGTAGAAGTCACTGCCCTCCAGCCCCGGTGACTCACCGGGCTCGACGGGTGGCTTCGTCGGGTCGCCGGCGGGTGCGAACTGGGTGGCCCGCTGCGCTGCCTCGTCGAAGGCGTAGCGGAGCGGGTTGGAGAGCACCGCGACCGCGCCGAGGTCGATCGAGGAAGAGCCCCCCGGTGTGCCCTTGACCCGGACGACGCCGTCGACGATCTCCAGGTCGTCGCTGGACGCCTCGAGCGCCTCGGCGGCCACGCGCAGCGCCTTGTCCCGGACCTTGCGGGCGGTGAGAGCCACGGCGCTGCCGCTCATCACTGCGGTGCGCGAGGCGAAGGTCCCCACGGCGTACTTGAACCTCCGGGTGTCACCGGTGGTCACCCGGATCCGCTCGAACGGCACGCCGAGCTCGTCGGCCACGATCTGGGCGAGCATCGTCTGGTGGCCCTGCCCCTGGGTCGTCAGCCCGGTCGACACGACCACGCTGCCGTCGGTCTCCACCCTGACGTGGCCGCCTTCGTACGGTCCCACCCCGGTGCCCTCGACGTAGCAGGCGAGGCCGATGCCGACCTGACGGCCCTCTGCGCGGGCCTGCTCCCGGAACGCCTCGAAGTCGTCCCAGCCGACCAGCTTCTTCAGCTTCTCCAGGGACGCCGGATAGTCGCCGGAGTCGTAGACGAGCGCCCGGCCGTCCTGGAACACCAGGCCCTGGTCGTACGGCATCTCCTCGGGCCGGATGAAGTTGCGCTCGCGCACCACGGTCCGGTCCAGGCCGAGGTCCTCGGCGACGGCGTCCATCGTCCGCTCCATGACGAAGCACCCCTGCGGCCGGCCGGCGCCGCGATAGGGGGTGACCATGACGGTGTTCGTGTAGAGGCTGTGGAACTCGACCCGGTAGACCGCGGGCTTGTAGGGACCGAGCAGCTGGGTCGAGGTGATGATGGGCACGATGAGGCCGTACGGCGTGTAGGCCCCGTTGTCGTGCCAGAACCTCACGGACAGGCCCAGCAGGCGCCCCTCGTCGTCGTACCCGACCCGGACGTGGTGCAGCTGCCCGCGCTCGTGGGCGCTCGAGACGAAGTGCTCGCGGCGGTCCTCGGTCCACTTCACGCGGTGACCCAGACGGACCGCCGCCCAGGGGACGAGCACCTCCTCGGGCCAGGGGTGCACGATCTTGACGCCGAATCCGCCCCCTACGTCGGGGGTGACCACCTCGACGCGGTCCACGGGAAGGCCGAGCTTCGCCGCCACGGCCTGCCGCACGCTCGTCGAGGTCTGCGTCGAGGTGTGGACGAGAAGGGACCTGTCGTCGGGGTCCCACTCCGCCAGCACGCCCTTGCCCTCGAGCGGCGTCGATGCGCTGCGCTCGATGGCGAGCTCCAGCTCGAGCCGGTGGGGCGCGGCATCGACCGCGGCGTCGGCGTCACCGGTCTCCTGCACCATGACGGCAGCGACGTTGCCCGGGACGTCCTCGTGGACCAGGTGCTCGGCACGTCGCGCTGCTTCGACCCCGACGACCGCCGGAAGCGGGGCGTAGGTCACGAGGACCCGGGAGGCGGCGTCCTCCGCGAGGTAGCGGTTCTCGGCCACCACCATGACGACCGCCTCGCCGACGTGGTTGACCTCGTCCCTCGCCAACGCGTAGGACGTCCGGCCGTGGGTCAGGGTGGGATGCGGGATCAGGAGGGGAAGCGGCTCGGCGACGCGGCTCGACGTGTCTGCCTCAAGGTCCTCGTAGGTGTAGACGGCGACGAGCCCCTCGACCTCGAGCGCCTCGGTCACGTCGATGTCGACGACGCGGGCGTGGGCGTGGGGGCTGCGGACGAAGGCGGCCTCGTAGGCGTCGTGTCCCAGGTCGTCGAGGAAGCGCCCGTTGCCGGTGACCAACCGTGGGTCCTCCGTCCGCCGGATGGGGGCGCCGAACATCTTCGTCGTCACGGGCTGTCACCGCCGCGGAGCTCGGCGGCACGCTGCACCGCGGCGACGATGTTCTGGTAGCCGGTGCAGCGGCAGAGGTTCCCCGAGATCGCCTCCCGCGCCTCCTCCTGGGTCGGTCTCGGGTTCCCGCCGAGGTAGGCGGTGATCGTCGTGACGAAGCCGGGGGTGCAGAACCCGCACTGCAGCGCGTGGCAGTCCTGGAACGCCTGCTGCACCGGGCCCATCCCGCCGTCGGCTCGGCAGCATCCCTCCACCGTGGTGATGTCGGCGCCCTCGAGCGTCACGGCGAACACCAGACAGGACCGGATCGGGCGTCCGTCGGCCAGCACGGTGCACGCACCGCACACGCCGTGCTCACACCCGACGTGGGTGCCGGTCAGCCTCAGGTCGTGACGGAGGGCGTCGGAGAGGAGCCTCCGGGCAGGGACCTCGAGCCGTTGCGGGATGCCGTTGACGGTGAACGAGACCGCGACCTTTGTCTCGGTGCTCATCAGGCGGCCCGCTCGTCGCGTCGGGACGCCACCGCTGCTTCCCTGGCGTCGGTCAGCGCCCTGAGGGTCAGCACGTGTGCGAGGTGGCGGCGGTACTCCGCCGTCGCGTGGATGTCCTCGTCCGGCTCGATCCCGGCGTCGAGGATGTCGCGCACGGCGGGATAGGAGAACCCGCCGCCGCTGCCGGTGACCGCCGCGGTGAGATCGAGGAGCACGGGCACGGGCCCGACGCTGACCAGGCCGACCCGCGCCCTGGTCACCGCCCCGTCCGGGTCGGTCGTCACCACGGCGCCGACGCCGCACATGGCGTAGTCGCCGTGACGCCGGGCCAGCTCCCGGAAGGCGGAGCCGCTGCCGCGAGGCGGCCGACGGAAGGTGGCCGCGACCGCGAGCTCGTCGGCAGCCGCGGCAGACTCCATCGGCCCGACGAAGAACTCCGCGGCCGGCACGGAACGCGCGCCCCGGACCGAGCGCAGCTCCACCGAGCCGTCGAGGAGCATGAGCACGGCGGGCATCTCTGCCGCCGGGTCGGCGTGGACGAGGCTGCCGACCGTCGTACCCCTGTTCCTGATCGTCGGGTGGGCGACGTGGACCAGCCCTTGCCGGAGCAGGGGGACGACGGTGTGGGCGGGCTCGTGCAGCTCGAGGTCGCGGTGCCGGACCGTGGCGCCGACCCGCACCGGTCCGTCGGCCACCTCCAGGGCGTCGAGGCCGGCGACGTGGTTGATGTCCACGAGGTCCGCCGGTGCGGCGAGCCGCATGGACATGAGCGGGACGAGGCTCTGGCCGCCCGCGAGCACCTTCCCCGTCTCGCCGACCGACGCGAGCGTCTCGACGGCTTCGTCGAGGGTGGTCGGACGGTGGTAGACGAACGGGGAAGGCTTCACGTGGTTCCCTTCGGCTCAGGTCCGGTCGCCGTGCGGGTGGCGCTCGTCGTGCTCGTGCGGAGGGATCTCCTCGTCCGCCTGTACCCCGGGACGCTCCACGACTATCAGGCTGACGTCCTCGCGGAGGTCCGCGGGCGCCACGGCCCTGGCGAGGTGGTAGCCGACCAGGGTGACGATGGTGCCGAGGGCGATGCCGGACAGCGTGAAGCTGTCGGTGAACTTCAACGACGTGTCGCCGATGGCGATGATGATCCCGGCGGCGACGGGCACGAGGTTCACGGGGTTCGCGAAGTCGACCCGGTTCTCCTTCCAGATCTTGGCGCCGAGCAGGCCGATCATGCCGTAGAGAACGACCGTGATCCCGCCGAGCACGCCGCCTGGTGTCGCCGCCACGAGCGCGCCGAACTTCGGTGAGAGACCGAAGATGATCGCCACGCCCGCCGCCACGAAGTAGGCAGCCGTGGAGTAGACCCGGGTCGCCGCCATGACGCCGATGTTCTCTGCGTAGGTGGTCGTGGGCGAACCGCCGACAGCGCTGGTGAGCATGGTGCCGACGCCGTCGGCAGCGATCGCTCGACCCATGACCGGGTCGAGGTCGCGGTTCGTCATCTCCGCGACCGCCTTGACGTGTCCGGTGTTCTCCGCGATGAGCGCGATGACCGCGGGGAGGACCAGGAGCACGAACGTGATGGAGAAGCTCGGCAGGTGCCAGCCGACGGCGTCGAGGTTGCCGGCGTTGGTCTGGTTGCCCACCAGCCCCTCGGCGGTGTGACGGGGGAAGCCGAACCAGTCGGCGGCCTTGACGCTGTCCCAGTTGACCCGGAAGTGGGTGGTGTCCTTGCCCGCGGTCGGGTCGAAGGAGTTGATCTGGCCGAAGAACGTGTCGAAGAGCCACGAGAGCAGGTAGCCGAAGATGAGACCCAGGAAGATCGCGATGCGACCGAGGAACCCGCGGACGCCGACGGCGACCAGGATCACGAAGAACATGGTGAGCAGCGCGACCCACTGGTCCTGTGGCCAGTAGATGTCGGCCACGACGGGCGCGAGATTGAAGCCGATCAGCATGACGACCGCACCCGTGACCACCGGCGGAAGGACCGCGTGGAGCCAGTGCGTGCCCGCGAGGTGGATGAGCAGGCCGAGGAGCGCGAGGACCGCACCTGCGACCAGGATCGCCCCGGTCACGTCCGCCGGGCCGCCGCCCTGCGCATAGATGGCCGCAGCGCCACCCACGAAGGAGGCGCTCGTGCCCAGGTAGCTGGGGACCTTCCCTTGGACGATCAGCAGGAAGCAGATCGTCGCGATGCCGCTCATCATGATCGCGAGCTGCGGGTTCAGGCCCATGATGATCGGGAAGACGAACGTCGCCCCGAACATCGCCACGACGTGCTGGGCGCCGAGACCGGCCGTTCTCCCCCAGGACAACCTCTCGTCAGGGGCCACGGCCGCGCCTGGCGGAGGCGTCTTGCCCTCGTGAACGACTTTCCAACTGAACACCGACATGGAGGCCCTCCTGGCCGACACGCGCCAGCCCGGTGCTGGAGGCCGACACAACCCGCTGGCCCGCCCGCGCGGACCATGGCTCACTGTGCATCACGGCGCACGAGACTTGCATCACACGCGCAGTGAAACAGGTGCCGAATCCGCCGCCCGATCTTGGGCGGAAGTTGCCAATGCCTCAGGCGGTGCGCATCCCGACGATCCGGAGCGCCAGGGCCAGGTCGAGCCTGAGGTGCGGATCGGTCGTGAACGGACCGACGGCGCGCTCGAGCTTCCCGATCCGGTAACGAAGGGTGTTGTAGTGGAAGTGCAGCCTCCGCGCCGTCACCGCGACGTTGAGGTTGGTGTCGAGCAGGACCTGCAGCGTACGGCGGAGGTCGGCAGCCTCCTCGGTCGTCGCGACCAGCTCGCCGAGGGTCTCCCGGACGAAGCTGTCGAGCTCGGCGGAGTCGTGGATCAGGCTGAGCAGACGGAAGACGCCCAGGTCGTCGAAGTAGGAGACAGCCCTGGGGCCGTGCAGCTGTCGCCCGACGCCGAGCGCCTTGCGGGCCTGTTCGTACGCCGCAGGAAGGTCGCCCACCGAGGCCACGAGCCGGCTGACGCCGGTCGCGAACGGCCGCCGCCCGCCACCGCCGTCGCCCGACACGCCCGACAGCGTCGCGTCGACGACCTCGGACGGCCCGGCGGCATCCGTGACGGGGAGCAGGGCGACCACCTCGGAGGCGAAGCCGACGACGGGGATGCTGGGGTCCTGGCGTGCGACGACCCTCAGCCAGGCGGCCGTGAACCGCTCGAGCTCGAGCGGGCCTTGGTAGCCCAGCGTCATGGGTGGTGCCTGCTCGGTCTCCAGGGACGCGACCACGACGACCGAGGGCCGGCCGAGCTCCCAACCCAGCGTGCGGGCGTGCCGGAGCACCTCGTCGGGGGTTCCCGCACGCCCGGACAGGACGTCGCGGAGGAAGTCGCCGCGGTACTTGCTCTCCACCGCCGTGATCGCGATCTCCTGGGTGAGAGAGATGGCCGCGACGGTCGCGGCACGATCGAGGACGACGAGGTCGGCTCGCGTCATCACCCGTTCGGGGTGGAAGACCACGAGCCTGCCGTGGTCGATCCGGCCGCCCTGGATCGCCACGACCGCGTGCGAGCCGGGAAGACCCTCGAGCTGGTGCACGCCGACAGTGGACACCTCGGTGCGGAACCGGCCGCTGGGATGGAACGCCCCGGACGCGCTCACCGACGAGATCTCGGCCGGATCGCCCGCCTCGCTGAGCACGCGCCCGTCGGCTGTGGTGATCATCGCGACGCCGCCGAAGAGATCCGCCACGCTCGCAGCGACCTCCGGAAGGCCCCCGCCGGTCAGCACGATGTCGACGAGCTGCCGCTG
>DASVBF010000042.1:0-13269 GCA_036375975.1 Nocardioidaceae bacterium
GTGGCGTTCATCGGCGCTCTCGACCCGGGGATCCTCGCCAAGTCCGGCAGCTGGGCGGAGCTCTCGTTCACGAACGACTTCGGCCCCCTCGCGGCTCTGGCGTCGATCCTCGGCATGGCGTGGCTGGCCTTCCTCCTGTACGCCGACGCGATCATCTCTCCCGGCGACACCGGCCTGATCTACACCACCACGACCTCGCGGATCTCTTATGCGATGGCCCGCAACGGCAACGCGCCGTCGAGGCTGGCGAAGACCACCGACCGGGGCGTCCCGCTGTTCAGCCTCCTGGTCACCTTCGTGGTGGGCCTGATCGTCTTCCTGCCGTTCCCGAGCTGGCAGCAGCTGGTCGGGTTCATCACCTCGGCGACGGTCCTGTCGTTCGCCTCGGGGCCGCTCGTGCTCGGTGCTCTGCGCAAGCAGTGCCCGGACCAGGAGCGTCCGTTCCGGGTCCCGGGCGGGCACGCCATCCCGATCCTGGCCTTCTGGTGCGCGAACCTGATCATCTACTGGTCCACCTGGCCCATCAACTGGAAGCTCTTCGTCGCCGTGCTGATCGGCTTCGCGCTGCTCCCGGTCTACCACTGGCTGGGCAACGACGTGCCCAGGCTCGAGATGAAAGCCGGTGCGACCTGGCTGCTGCCGTGGCTGGGCGGACTCGCGGTGATCTCCTACCTCGGTGACTACGGCGGCAAGGGGGTGCTCGGCTTCGGAACGGCGATCCCGATCCTGTTCGTGTTCTCCGTCGTGATCTACGTGATCGCTCTGAAGGTCCGGCTGCACCCGGACACGGTGGCCGCTCACGTCGAGGAGGCGATGCTCGAGTCTGAGCTCGAGGAGGAAGAGCTCGCCGGCGCGACGCACTGAGTGTCGCTCCGACCCCCCGAACGGTGCCCGCGAGATCACTCGCGGGGCACCGCCGACGTCAGGACCGGGTCAGCTCGCCGGGAGCCAGAGCTCCTCGAGGCGCCGCCGGTGCTCCCGCGGCTGGCCGAAGAGCTGCGAGGTGGCGTGAGCACGCTTGAAGTACAGGTGCGCGTCGTGCTCCCAGGTGATGGCGATGCCACCGTGCAGCTGCACTGTCTCGGCTGCAACCGCGTTGAACGCCTCAGAGCACCAGGCCTTGGCGGCCGCAGCACGGGGCGCGAGCTCGTCGTCCCGCTGGGCGGCTGACCAAGCGGCGGCCCAGGACGCGGACCGCGCGGTCTCGACCTCGACGAGCATGTCGGCCATCCGGTGCTTGAGCGCCTGGAACGAGCCGATCGGGCGCCCGAACTGCACGCGCTCCTTGGCGTAGGAGACCGTCATGTCCAGGCATCGCTGGGCGGCCCCGACCTGGAGGGAGCTCACCGCGCTGCAGGCGATGTCGCGCAGGGTCGGCAGGAACGCGCCTGCGTCCGCGCTCACGAGGGTCGCCTCGGCGCTCTCGAGCTCGACGCCGGCCAGCCGGATCGTCTGGTCCATCGACGGCGACGCGGTACGGCGGACGCCGGGCTGCTCGGGGTCGACCCGGAAGAGCCCGGGGCCGGACGGCGCATCCGCGAGGACGAGCAGGACGTCCGCGTAGTCCCCGTCGAGGACGAAGGCCGACGACCCGTCGACGGACCAGGAACCCTCGGTCTGCGAGGCAGACACGGGAAGCCGCCCGGTCGACCACCGGCCCGCTTCACCGGCCCAGGCCAGTGCCGCGACGGAGGTGCCCGCGGCGATGCCCGGGAGCAGGTCCGCGCACGACGCCTCGTCGCCCGCGAGCAGCAGGGCCTGAGCGGCGAGCACACCGGACCCGAGCAGGGGAGAGGGGGTCAGGGCGGCGCCGAGCTCCTCGAGCACGACATGGGTCTCGAACAAGGTGAAGCCCGCACCGCCGTACTCCTCGGGGATGGCGAGTGCGGCGACGCCGACCTGCTCGCACAGCACCGCCCACAGGCTCTCGTCGAAGCCTTTCGGCTGTTCGACCGCCTTCCGGACGGCTTGCGAGCCGGACCGCTTGCGGAGCAGGTCGCGCACCATGCCCGCGAGCTCGGCCTGCTCGTCACTCAGTGCGAACAGCACTTCAGGCACCCACTCTCGGCATCGCGGCGGTGATCGCGTCGAGAACCCGCCCGCGGTGGAACGCAGGCGTGCCCCAGGCAGTGAGAAGCGCACGAGTCTTGGTGATCCAGAGCCCGAGGTCGTACTCCGCGGTGTACCCGATGGCGCCGTGCACCTGAAGGGCGGTGCGAGCAGCGGAGTAGGCGGCGTCGCCGGTGGCCACCTTGGCCGCCGAGACGTCGCGGGACGCGTCGGGCGACCCGGCGCGCAGGGACAGAGCGGCCACGTAGACGAGCGGACGCGCGAAGTCGAGGGCCACGCGGACGTCGGCGAGCGCATGCTTCAGCGCCTGGTACTCGCCGATGACGCGGCCGAACTGCTTGCGCTGTTTCGCGTAGCGGACAGCGTCCGCCAGCAGTCGCTCTCCGGCGCCGAGCATCTGCGCGGCACAGGCCAGGACCGCAGTGTCGACGGCCTTCGCGACCGCCCCCTCGTCGAGGGTGGCCACCTCCGCCCGAGCATCGAGGGGGAAGAGGCGACGCGCCGGGTCGAGGGACTGGTGGAGGGCACCCGGCTCGCCGTGGCGCAGCGTGCCGTCCTCGAGCACGAACGCCGTTGCCACGTCCGCGTCGAGTGCGTAGCGCGTCAGGTCGCGCACCGCCACCGTGGCGGGCGTCTCGCCGCCCACCAGGCCCTGCAACAGCCTGTCGGCCGCTGCCGCGCGGAGCGCGACGGGAAGGAGCGCGACGCTCTCGACCCACGGACCCGGGACCGCGTGCCTGCCGAGCTCCTCGAAGGCGACGACCAGGTCGACCTCGTCCGCGCCCAGGCCGCCGTGCGACTCCGGCACCAGCAGGCCCGTCACGCCGACCTCCGCGAGCCGTCGCCACAGCTTCAGGCCGCTCCCGGCGTCGCCCTGCGCCCAGGCGCGCACCACGCGTGGGGTGTCGGCCGCTGCCAGCAGGTCGTCGAGAACCTCGGCGAAGCCACGCTGCTCCTCGGTCAGTGCGAATCTCATCGGCGGGCTTCCTTGGGCAGACCGAGCACTCGCTCGGCCACGATGTTGCGCTGGATCTCGTTCGTGCCTGCGTAGATCGGCCCCGACAGCGAGAAGAGGTACCCATCGGTCCACCGCCCGCCGGCCGGCGCGGTCGCACCGCGAAGCTCCGACTCCGGACCGAGGAGATCGAGCGCGGTCTCGTGGATGGCGATGTCGAGCTCGGACCAGAACAGCTTGTTCACGCTCCCGGCGGCGCCGATCTCTCCGCCTGCGGCCAGGCGCGTGACGGTGCCCCAGGTGTAGGCGCGGTAAGCCTGCGCCCCGATCCAGGCGTCGACCACCCGGTCCGCAGCTCCAGCCGCCTCTCGAGCCCGGGACTCGCGATGGTGCTGCCACAGGTCCACGAGCCGGTCCGCGGCGGCGCAGAAGCGCCCTGGAGAACGCAGCGACAGTCCACGCTCGTTGCCGGCCGTGCTCATCGCTACCCGCCAGCCGTCACCGGGTGCGCCGAGCACGTCGTCGTCGGGGACGAACACGTCGTCGAAGAAGATCTCGGCGAACCCGGGCTCCCCGTCGAGCTGCGCGATGGGGCGGACGGTCACTCCCTCGGTGTCGAGCGGGAAGAGGAAGTAGGTCAGCCCTCGGTGTCGCTCGGCGGAGGGGTCGGAACGGAACAGGCCGAACCCCCAGTCCGCGAACGCGGCGCGCGACGACCAGGTCTTCTGACCGTTGAGCCGCCAGCCGCCGGCCGTGTCGTCACGGACAGCCGAGCTCCGGATGGAGGCGAGGTCACTGCCCGCCTCGGGTTCCGACCACGCCTGGGCCCACACCTTCTCGCCGGTGGCCATCGAGGGGAGGAACCGGTCCTGCTGCTCCTTCGTGCCGTGCTCGAACAGGATCGGCGCGAGCAGGAAGATGCCGTTCTGGCTGACCCGGCCCGGAGCCCCGCTGCGGTAGTACTCCTCCTCGAAGACCACCCACTCGAGGAGCGACGCCTCACGGCCGTGGTACTCCCGCGGCCAGGACACGACCGACCAGCGATGCTCCGCCAGGAGTGCCTCCCACTCTTTGTGGGCGGCGAAGCCCTCGGCGGTGTCCATGGAGGGCAGGGGAGTCGTGGGGACGTTCTCCGCCAGCCAGGCTCGTGCCTGCGCCTGGAACGCGGCGGTCGCCTCGTCGAGGTCCAGGTTCACTTCGTCGCCTCTGCACGGGACGAGTCGCGCATGCTGCGGGCGTCCATGCCGGCGAGGGAGTCCTTGCCGACCTCCGCGTTGTGCGCGTGGGCGAAGTGGTGCAGTCCGAAGACCGAGTCCATGCCGGTTCGCATGCCCTGGAGGTCCTCGGCCTGGTTGACCGCCTTCTTGGTCAGGGCAAGGCCGAAGCGCGGCATCGCACTGATGCGTTCGGCCATCGCCATCGTGGTGGACTCGAGCTCCTCGCGAGGCACGACCTGGTTCACCATGCCGAGCTCGTGGGCCCGCTGCGCGCTGAACCGGTCCCCGGTGAACAGGAACTCCTTCGCGGCGCGAGGGTTCATCACCCACGGGTGCGCGAAGTACTCGACACCGGGGATGCCCATCTTCACGACCGGGTCCGAGAAGAACGCGTCGTCCGAGGCGATGATGAAGTCGCAGGACCAGGCCAGCATGAGGCCGCCCGCGATGCAGGCACCATGGACCATCGCGATCACCGGCTTGGGGATCTCGCGCCAGCGGCGGCACATGCCGAGGTAGACCTCGGACTCTCGCGCGAAACGCAGGTCCCCGCCCTGCTTGTCCGTGTGGTCCCACCACATGACGGCCTTGCGGTCGAAGGTCTGGTCGACGTCGCGCCCCGGCGTGCCGATGTCGTGGCCCGCGCAGAAGTGCTTGCCGTTGCCGGACAGCACAACCACCTTCACCTCGTCGTCGTCCACGGCGCGCGAGAAGGCCTCATCGAGGGCGTAGGTCATCTTGGAGTTCTGGGCGTTGCGGTACTCCGGACGGTTCAGTGTGACCATGGCCACCGCCCCGCGACGCTCGTAGGTCACGACCTCCTCGTCGGGCCCGGCGTTCGTCTGGGTCTCGGTCATGAGGTGCTCCTCAGCTCGCGTTTGAGGACCTTGCCCGAGGGGTTGCGGGGCAGGTCGTCGATGAAGGTGATGCCGCGCGGCACCTTGAAGTTGGCAAGGCGTTCCTTGGCGTAGTCGATGACGGCAGCTTCGTCGAGGTCCGATCCCGCCCGGCGTACGACGAAGGCATGACCGACCTCGCCGAGTCGGTCGTCGGGCACGCCGATGACGGCCGACTCGACCACTCCGTCCAGCCTGGCGAGGACCTGCTCGACCTCCGCGGGGTAGACGTTGAAGCCGCCGACGATGAAGAGGTCCTTGAGGCGGTCGGTGATCTTGAGGTAACCATCCTCGTCGAGACGTCCGATGTCGCCTGTGTGCAGCCACCCGTCGGGGTCGATCGCCTCGGCGGTCGCCGCCGGGTCGTCGAGGTAGCCGAGCATGACGTTCTCCCCACGCAGCAGGACTTCGCCCTCCTGCCCGGCGGGTAGCGCCTCGTTGCCTCCCGGCTTCGCGACGCGCACCTCGAGCTCCGCGGCAGCGCGGCCGCACGTGTTGGCGACCCGGGAGTCCTCGTCGCCGGGGCGGCACATCGTCGCCACGACGGCCTCCGTCAGGCCATAGGCGGTGAGCACGGTCCGGAAACCCATCTCGGTCTGCATCCGCTCGACTAGGACGACCGGCACGGTCGCGGCACCTGTGACAGCGAGCCGGAGCGAGGAGAGGTCGTGCTTGTCGCGTTCCGGCGACTCCAGCATGGCGTGGTAGATCGCGGGGGCTCCGGGGAGGACGCTGATGCGCTCGGTCTCGATGAGACGGAAGGTCTCGGTGACGTCGAAGACCGCCTGAGGTACGACGGTCGCCCCGGTCAACAGGGCAACGACGATCCCTGCCTTGTAGCCGAAGCTGTGGAAGAACGGGTTGACCACGAGGTAACGGTCCTCGCAGGTGACCTCGCCGCATGATGCCCAGGCCTCCGCCACCGCGACCACCTGGCGGTGAGCGGAGCAGGCCCCCTTGCTGCGCCCAGTCGTCCCCGAGGTGAAGAGGATGTCCGCGATGTCGTCGGCCGCGACCTGGCCGGCGCGATGCTCGACCTCGCCCTCGGACACCTCCTCGGAGAGTCGGTCGAGCTCGTCCCACGTCACGACGCGGGGCTCGGCGGCCGCGGTGTCAGCGGGCCTTCCGGTAGACGGGTCGGGGTAGGGCAGGCGGACCAGGGTCGGCAGCGTCATGTCGTGGTCTGCCGCAGCTGCTGCGAGCTCGTCGAGCTGGTTGCGGCCGAGGAAGCCGTCCGCGACCGCGACGATCTTGGCCCCGGTGCGATCGACGACGTCGACGGCCTCGTAGCCGGTGTAGCGGGTGTTGACGGGGGTGAGGGTGCCGCCCGCGTAGGTCACCGCCAGCGCGAACACCTCCCACCGCCAGGAGTTGGGCGCCCAGACGCACACGCGGTCGCCCTTCTCGACGCCGAGCGCCATGAGGGCCGCCGCAGCACGCCGGACCCGCGTGTGCAGCTCGGCGTAGGTGAGGCGGGTGCTCCCGTCGACGACGGCCTCACGGTCGGCGTACCTGCTCGCCGCGGCGCGCAGCACGCCCGGCAGCGTCCGCTGCGCTGTCTGCATGCTCACTCTCCTGCTTCGGATGGCTGCCCAAACAAGTGCTTGGTAGGCTACTCTACGCAGGCAGGAACGGTTTGGCCAGACGCCCTCGGACGGCCCGATCGCTCGACCCGCAGCCCGACGACCGACCCGAGAGACGACGACATGGACCTGACGTACTCGCGCGAGGACGAGTCTTTCCGCGCGGAGGTGCGTGCGTGGCTCCAGGAGAACCTCCGTGGCGAGTTCGCCGGAGTACGTGGCAGGGGTGGACCGGGCCGTGAGCACGAGGCGTTCGAGGAGCGTGTCGCCTGGGACCGGCATCTTGCCGCGTCGGGCTGGACCTGCCTCGGGTGGCCCTCCGAGCACGGCGGCCGAGGGCTCAGCCTGCTCCAGCAGGTGATCTTCCACGAGGAGTACGCCAGGGCCGACGCCCCCGCGCGGGTGAGCCACATCGGCGAGGAGCTCCTCGGCCCTACGCTCATGGCGTTCGGCACCGACGACCAGAAGCGGCGGTTCCTGCCCGGGATCCGCAACGTCACCGAGCTGTGGTGCCAGGGCTACTCCGAGCCCGGTGCGGGATCGGACCTCGCGTCGGTGTCCACCAGGGCGCGCCTCGAAGGCGACGAGTGGGTCGTCGACGGGCAGAAGGTCTGGACCTCCATGGCGCACGTCGCTGACTGGTGCTTCGTGGTGGCGCGCAGCGAGCCCGGCTCGAAGCGACACGTCGGCCTTTCCTACCTCCTGGTGCCGATGGGCCAGGAGGGCGTCGAGGTGCGCCCCATCGAGCAGCTGACCGGCACCTCGGAGTTCAACGAGGTGTTCTTCGACGGCGCGAGGACCGACGCGTCCCTGGTCGTCGGCGAGCCGGGAGACGGGTGGAAGGTCGCCATGGGGACCCTCGGCTTCGAGCGGGGTGTCTCGACGATCGGCCAGCAGGTCGGCTTCGCGCGCGAGCTGGAGGGGCTCGTCGCGTTGGCGCGGGCCAACGGCGCCATCGAGGACCCCGGGGTCCGCGACAGGCTGGTACGAGCCCGGATGGGCCTGGAGGTCATGCGGCTCAACGCCCTTCGAACGCTGGCGGGCTTCACGACTGGGTCCGAGGGGCCCGAGGCCTCGATCTCCAAGCTCGTGTGGGCCAACTGGCACCGGAGCCTGGGTGAGCTCGCCATGGAGGTCGCGGGTGCAGCGTCCCTGGTCGCCGAGGCTGCACCGTACGAGCTGGACCAGTGGCAGCGGCTCTTCCTGTTCACCCGCTCGGACACCATCTACGGAGGTTCGAACGAGATCCAGCGCAACATCATCTCCGAGCGCGTGCTCGGCCTACCCAAGGAGCCCAAGCCGTGACCGCCACCCCTTCTGGCCAGCCCATGCCCGGGTACGTCCCCGGGCACGGCCTGCTGCGCGGCAAGACCGTCGTGGTGACGGCCGCCGCAGGCGCCGGCATCGGCGCGTCGATGGTCCGGCGCTGCCTGGAGGAAGAGGCCCGAGCCGTCGTCCTGAGCGACACCCACGAGCGCCGTCTCGCGGAGGCAGCGGAGCTCCTCGCCAAGGAGTTCGGGGAGGAGCGAGTCGCCTCGGTCGTGTGCGACGTGACCGAGGAGGACCAGGTGGCGGCACTGCTCGACGCCGCGGAGAGCTTCGGCGGCGTTGACGTCATGGTCAACAACGCCGGCCTCGGCGGCACCGCCTCGGTGCTCGAGATGACCGACGAGCACTGGATGCGCGTCCTGGACATCACGCTGAACGGCACGTTCCGTTGCGTGCGCGCGGCTGGGAGGCGCATGGTCGCCGCCGGCAAGAAGGGTGTGATCGTCAACAACGCCTCGGTGGTCGGTTGGCGGGCCCAGGAGGGGCAGGCGCACTACGCGGCGGCGAAGGCAGGTGTGATGGCCCTGACCAGGTGTGCCGCGGTCGACCTGGCGCCGCACGGCATCCGGGTGAACGCGGTCTCCCCGAGCCTGGCGATGCACCCCTTCCTGGCGAAGGTGACCTCCGACGAGCTGCTTGCGGAGCTGAAGCAACGTGAGGCGTTCGGGCGTGCGGCGGAGCCGTGGGAGGTCGCGAACGTGATGGTGTTCCTTGCGAGCGACTACTCCTCCTACATGACGGGCGAGGTCGTGTCCGTGAGCAGCCAGCACGCCTGAGCCGAGCCCGACAGCACCGAGGGCCGGGGGAACCTGAGAGGGAGCGCAGATGACACAGCACAGCACGGCTCAGCCGACGAACAAGGTCGCGTCGCGGCGTGAGGAGCTGCTGGCGATCGCCGCCGAGCTGTTCGCGCAGCGTGGGTTCAAGAACACCACCGTGCGCGACATCGCTGACGCGGCGGGCATCCTCTCCGGGAGCCTGTACCACCACTTCGACTCCAAGGAGTCGATGGTCGACGAGATCCTGTCGACCTTCCAGAGCGAGCTGTTCCGGAAGTACGACGAGGTGGCCTCATCCGACCTCGACCCCCGGGCCAAGTTCGAGGCGGTCATCCGGATCAGCTTCGAGGCCATTCACGACCACCACTCCGAGGTCGCGATCTACCAGAACGACGCCGGCTACCTCGCGGAGTTCGACCGCTTCGGCTACCTCAACGATCGCAACCTCCAGCTGCGCAAGCTCTGGGTCGGCATGCTCGAGGAGGGCGTGCGTTCGGGCGACTTCCGGCCCGACCTCGACACGGAGCTGGTCTACCGGTTCATCCGCGACACCGTCTGGGTCGCAGTGCGGTGGTATCGCCCCAGCGGCGATCTCTCCGCCCAGGACGTCGCGGAGCAGTACCTCTCGATCATCCTCGACGGCATCGCGGCGCGACGCCGTCCGGTCAAGAAGAATCCCTGAGCAGGAGGAGCCACCGTGCCCGAGGCCTACATCGTCGACGCCGTCCGCACCCCGGTGGGACGCCGCGGCGGCACCCTTGCCGACGTGCACTCCGCCGACCTCGGCGCCCACGCGCTCAGCGCGCTGATGAAGCGCTCCGGCGTCGACCCCGCGGCTGTGGACGACGTGATCCTCGGTTGCTGCGACACGATCGGCTCGCAGGCCGGTGACGTCGCCCGAACCGCGTGGCTGGTCGCGGGCCTGCCCGAGCACGTGCCGGGCGTGACCATCGACCGGCAGTGCGGCTCGAGTCAGCAGGCGGTCCACTTCGCCGCGCAGGGTGTGATGTCGGGTACCCAGGACCTCGTCGTGGCCGGCGGCGTCCAGAACATGTCCGCGATCCCGATCTCCTCGGCGATGCTCGTGGGCCGGCAGTACGGCTTCACCACCCCCTTCGCCGAGTCGCCCGGCTGGGTCGCGCGGTACGGCGACCAGGAGGTCTCGCAGTTCCGCTCGGCGGAGATGATCGCCGAGAGGTGGGAGATCTCCCGGGAGGAGATGGAGAAGTTCGCGTACGCCAGCCACCAGCGGGCGATCACCGCCATCGACGAGGGATGGTTCAAGAACGAAGTGGAGCCGGTCGGTGAGCTCGACACCGATGAAGGTCCCCGGCGTGACACCTCGCTGGAGAAGATGGCGGGCCTGAAACCGCTTGCGGAGGGTGGTCGGATCACAGCGGCGGTCGCCTCCCAGATCAGCGACGCCGCCTCGGCGATGCTGATCGCCTCCGAGCGTGCTGTGACGGAGCACGGGCTCACGCCGCGGGCGCGGATCCACCACCTCTCGGTCCGCGGGGACGACCCGGTGTGGATGCTCACCGGCCCCATCCCGGCCACTCGTCACGCCCTGGAGCGCACCGGCCTCACGGTCGACGACATCGACCTGTTCGAGGTGAACGAGGCCTTCGCCTCCGTCGTACTCGCCTGGGCGAAGGAGACCGGAGCCGACCTCGACAAGGTCAACGTCAACGGCGGCGGCATCGCCCTCGGCCACCCCATCGGGGCGACCGGCACCCGACTGATGACCACGATGCTCCACGAGCTGGAGCGACGCGGCGGGCGCTTCGGTCTGCAGACGATGTGCGAAGGCGGCGGCCAGGCCAACGTGACGATCATCGAGCGCCTCTGAGCGCAGCGTCTGGCCCATCTCCACCTGAGCGAAGCCGTTCCGAGAAAACCGGTCGCGACCCGCTCACGACGGGGCGCATGCTCTGATGCATGCAGATCCGGAGGTTCACGCCCGACGACCACGACACCGTCGTGGCCGCTGTGGAGCTCGTCAACGCCGCACTCAAGGTCGACTCTCCCTTCGACCAGCCGTTCACCGAGCGAAGCTACGCACTGATGCTCCGGAACGGATGGGACGGTGAGCCCCCGGAGACCCACGCAGCCTGGGAGGACAACCGGCTCGTGGGCGTCCTCGCGGTCGACACCAGCGAGTGGGACAACACCCACGTGGGCTGGCTGGAGCTCGTGGTGCATCCCGACGCTCGAGGGGCGGGCCGGGGGAGCGAGCTGATGGCGTTCGCCGAGCGTCGTACGAGGGAGCTCGGCCGGACGAGCATCGGGACCTTCGGTTGGGACAACGAGGTGACCCGCGGGTTCGCGGCGAAGCACGGGCTGCCGGCCAAGGGGACGGCGGTGAAGAGACGCCAGACGCTGGCACGGCTCGACCGGGCGACCCTGGAGGAGCTGCACCACGACGCTGCCGCCCACGCCGCGGACTACGAGCTGTTGCGCATCGTCGGCCACACGCCGCCGGAGCTTCTCGAGGCCGTCGCGGAGATGACCTCGGCGATCAACGACGCCCCGACCGACGAGCTCGACATCGAGGACGAGGTCTTCCCGGCAGAGCGGATCCAGGGCTACGAGTCGGCGCAGGAGGCCTTGGGCCAGCGGCTCTACCGGGTGGTGGCACGCCACCGGGGGAGCGGTGCCCTCGCGGGCCACACGGTCGTGGTCGTGGATTCGGAACGGCCCTGGATCGGGAACCAGCACGACACGAGCGTGGTGGCGGACCACCGCGGCCACCGGCTCGGACTGCTGCTCAAGGTCGACATGTTGCGTTGGCTCGGCGAGGCGGAGCCTCAGCTCGCCACCATCGACACGTGGAACATGGAGTCGAACGGCTTCATGATCGGCGTCAACGAGAAACTGGGCTACGAGGTCCTGGCTCGCGAGCTGCAGTTCCAGCGGGACGTGCGGTGACCCGGGCCGCTGCGACAGGGTCTGCGACTCCCCCCGCCGCGCCTGCTGCTCGAGGACGCGCGCACCACCTACGGTGACGCCATGACCTCGGAACCGGACCGCGAGGCGAAGCGGCGTGCAGCAGCGCTTCGCGGTTGCACCAGGTGGCTCTACGGCCACGGCGACATCGCCCCTGCAGCGTGGCTGCGCGAGATCGTTGCCGCGGCGACCGAGGAGGATCTCGACCGGTACGGCGGTGGAGGTGAGGTCGAGGCCCTCGAACGGGAGGTTGCCGAGCTCCTCGGCAAGGAGGCCGCTGTGTTCATGCCCAGCGGCGTGATGGCGCAGCAGGCCGCTCTTCGGTCGTGGGTCGAACGGTCTCCCACCGAGGCGGTCGCCGTGCACGGCCTCTCGCACTTCGTCCTGCACGAGCTCGACGCCCTGTCCGAGATGCACCACCTCCGTGTCCAGCGCCTCACCGACGAGCCCCGACCCGTCACGGCAGAGGACCTCGACGAGCTGCCGGGCCCGCTGGCTGCGGTGAGCATCGAGCTGCCGCTCCGCGACGCCGGCTATCTCTTGCCGGAGTGGGACCAGCTCGTGGCCTTCAGCGCGCGAGCTCGCGAGCGCGGCGTGCCCCTGCATGTCGACGGAGCACGCCTGTGGGAGAGCCAGCCCTTCTACGGCCGGCCGCACTCGGAGATCGCGGCGCTCGCGGACTCGGTGTACGTCTCCTTCTACAAGGGTCTCGGCGGGCTTGCGGGCGCCGTCCTCGCGGGTCCCGCGGACCTCGTCGCCCAGGCGCGTCGCTGGCGGCTGCGGCACGGCGGGACCCTCTTCACCCTGCTGCCGTACGCCGTCGCGGCGAGGGACGGTCTCGCCCGGCGGTTGCCCCGGATGGCGTCGTACGTCCAACGGGCCCGTGAGCTGGCTGCCGCGCTCGACCGCATCGACGGGGTGCGCGTCCTGCCCCGGCCGCCGCAGACCAACGCGTTCCGGGTGTTCGTCGACGCGTCCGCGGACCGGCTCGACGAGGCCGCGATCCGGACCATGGAGGTCGACAAGGTCGCCCTCCTGACCCGGTGGCGTCCGGCCGACGTGCCAGGCTGGGCAATGACCGAGATGACCGTCGGCGATGCCACCTTGGACTGGGACGTCGGGGCACAGGTCCGCGCACTCAGCGACTACGTCGCGGCCGTCCGGGAGTCCTGACCGCCCGTGGTCGCGGCTAGGCTGACCACACCGAGCGGGAAGAGAGGCACCGACGCGGTGGATCCAGTAGTCAGCACCAGGTACGGCCGTCTACGCGGCGAGACGGAGCGTGGCGTCTCGCGCTTTCTCGGCATCCCCTACGCCGCGGCCCCCGTCGGGGAGCGCCGCTTCCAGACGCCCCGTCGACCCGAGGCCTGGGACGGCGAACGCCCGGCGACCCGGATCGGGCCCACGCCGCCCTGCCCCGGATACCGGCCGCCGGTCGACCAGATCCTCTACCAGCCGACCATCCCCGGGGAGGAGTGGCTGACCGTCAACGTC
>DASVBF010000047.1:0-13656 GCA_036375975.1 Nocardioidaceae bacterium
CGGTGGCGGGTGACAGCGCGCTCGGTCGGGAGTACGTCGAGCGGATCACCCCGATGGTCTGGTCGGCCGCCGAGCGGGAGGGGTTCGTCACCGACGTCCAGGCGATGCGTCGCAGGGTGATCGAGCACATCCCGGCCCACCACGCGGAGCGCCAGCTCAAGCTCGGTCCGGGTGGCCTGCGGGACGTGGAGTTCGCCGTACAGCTGCTCCAGCTCGTGCACGGTCGCGCCGACCCCGCGATCCGGCCACCCACGACCTTGAGCGCGCTCGCCGAGCTCACCCGCGGCGGGTACGTCGGACGCGAGGACGGTGCTGCTCTCGACGAGGCCTACCGGTTCCTCCGGACCCTCGAGCACCGGATGCAGCTCTCCCACCTCCGTCGTACTCACGTGGTGCCAGAGGACGAGGAGGTCCTGCGCGCGCTCGCACGCTCGATGGGCATGCGCAGGGAGCCCGTGGAGGAGCTCAACCGCCAGTGGAGGCTACACGGCAAGAAGGTCCGCCGCCTTCACGAGAAGCTCTTCTACCGCCCGCTGCTCGCGGCCGTCGCGAAGCTGCCGGGCGAGGAGGCACGCCTCACGCCGAGCGCCGCGAAGCAACGGCTGGCTGCACTCGGCTACCTCGACCCGGACGGCGCGCTCAGGCACCTTGAGGCGCTGACCAGCGGGGTCTCGAGGTCGGCGGCGATCCAGCGGACGCTGCTGCCGGTGATGCTGGAGTGGTTCGCCGACGCTCCGGACCCCGACGCGGGACTGTTCGGGTTCCGCAAGATCTCCGAAGCGCTGGGGTCGACGCCGTGGTACCTCCGCCAGCTCCGGGACGAGGGGCAGGTCGCGGAACGGCTGGCCATGATCCTGGCCTCCAGCCGCTACGCCACGGACCTGTTGCAGCGCGAGCCGGAAGGGGTCGCGCTGCTGGGCAAGGACGACGGGTTGGTTCCCCTCAGCCGGGAAGCGCTCGAGAAGGAGATGATGGCCGGCGGCCTGAGGCCACGCGACCCGGTCGAGGCGATCACGGTGGTGCGAGGGATCCGTCGCCGCGAGCTCTTCCGGATCGCCGTCGCCGAGCTCGTCGGGGAGCTCCAGGTGGGAGAGGTCGGGGCAGCGGTGACCGACCTGACCGCTGCCACCCTCGAGGCGGCCCTCGCGGTGGCCGTCACGTCCGTCGAGGCAGAGCGCGGCCCGATCCCGACCAGGCTGGCGGTCGTCGCGATGGGGCGTTTCGGTGGGCACGAGATGGGCTACGGCAGCGATGCCGACGTGATGTTCGTCCACGACCCGGCCGAGGGGGCGGACCCCCAAGAGGCCTCGAACGCCGCCCGCGACGTGGTCAACGAGCTGCGCAGGCTGCTGTCCCTTCCCGGAAGCGACCCCGCGCTGGAGATCGATACCGGGCTTCGCCCCGAGGGAAAGCAGGGGGCGCTGGTGCGGTCCCTGGACTCGTATGCGGCCTACTACGACAAGTGGTCGGCGGTCTGGGAAGCACAGGCGCTCCTCCGCGCCGAGGCGATGGTGGGCGACCGCGACCTGTGCGAGCGGTTCACCGCCCTGGTCGATCCCATGCGCTTCCCCGCGGACGGGATCAGCGAGGCCGACACCCGGGAGATCAGACGCATCAAGGCCCGGGTCGACGAAGAGCGCCTTCCCAGGGGCGCCGACCCGGCGACGCACCTCAAGCTGGGCCGAGGTGGCCTCGCGGACGTCGAGTGGACCGTGCAGCTGATCCAGATGCGGCACTCCGGCAGCGTGGCGGGCCTGCGCACCACGCGCACCCTCGACGCCCTCGCGGCTGCCGTGGAGGCCGGGCTGCTCCCTCCCGAGGACGCAGAGGCCCTCAGGAACGCCTGGCAGACGGCAAGCCGGCTCCGCAACGCGATCATCCTCGTGCGCGGCCGCGCCTCGGACTCGCTGCCCCGGGACATCCGGGAGCGGGCGGCGGTCGCGCACCTGTGCGGCTACGGACCGGGGGAGTCGGACGAGCTCGTCAACGACTACCTGAGGGTGACCCGCCGGGCTCGTGCGGTGGTGGACCGGGTGTTCTGGGGCTGAAGCCCGAGGGGCCGACCTCGGCGGGGACGACCTCGACAAAGTCTGCCCCGCCGTCCCCTCTAGAGGTCGGCGCCGTGCCAACCGTAGGCAATTGTCCGCTTCGACGTGGCCGGAATCGCCTCATTTCCCCGACACGGGGTAGGCCGGTCCGATGGACCCGGACCGGCTCGGGGCCACGGCGCCGCCTTTCCGGCTCAGTCGTCGAGCTCCGCCGGCCAGGCGACCACGTCGACGAGCGCGCCGTTGCGGAGCACGGTGATCTCCATGCGCGAGCCGATCGCCTCCTCGAACAGGAGGCGCTGCAGCGACTGCGCGTCACCGAGGGGAGTCACGTCGACGGCGAGGATCACGTCGCCCGAGCGGATACCGCTTGCCTCTGCAGGTGAGCCACTGACCACCTCGACCACTCTCAGGCCTGCCCGCGAGCCGGTCCGCTCCGCCCAGGCCGGGGGCAGCGGGGCCGGTGAGGTGACCAGGCCCAGGTAGGCGCGACGGACCCGGCCGTCGTGCATCAGCGAGTACAGGATCCGACGCGTGGTGGCGTTGATGGGCACAGCGAGCCCGAGCCCCACTCCGGCCACTGCCGTGTTGATCCCCACCACCCGGCCGCGCGAGTCGCTCAGCGCTCCTCCCGAGCTCCCCGGGTTGAGAGCGGCGTCGGTCTGGATCACGTCCTCGATGATCCTGGTGGCCGTGCGTGTCTGGGCCGGCATGGCACGACCCAGCGCGCTGACCACGCCCGCGGTCACGCTCCCGGCGAGACCCAGCGGGTTGCCGACGGCTACGACGAGAGAGCCGACCTTCAGCCGGTCCGCGTCGCCGTACTCCGGCGGGTCCGGTACGCCGCGGTCGGCCCGCACCACCGCGAGGTCCGAGAGGGGGTCGCGGCCGACCATCTCGAGACGTGCGGTCGTGCCGTCGCTGAACGACGCCTCGCCCTCGCCGATCGCCTCGACCACGTGGGCGTTGGTGATCAGGTGCCCCTCGGCGGTGAGCACCACCGCGGAGCCGGCCGCCTCGAAGGTCCGGCCGCGTGCACGCCGGCGTACCCGGATCGCTGCGACCCGGGGCGTCAGGGTCTCGGCGACCGCCGAGACGACGCTCGAGTAGGCGTCGAGCGCGTCGTTGTCGGGGAAGTCCATGTCCCCTCCCGATGAAGCGCATGTGGTGAAACGACAACCCCGCGCGCCCGTCGTTCATTCCCGGTCGGGCGAGACGGGGTGTGTGAGGATCGGCCCTATGCCCGTGCGATACCCAGCGCCCTTGCGTTCCGGTGACCGGGTCGGGGTCACCTCGCCCTCCAGCGGAGTGAACGAGTCGCATCGCGCTCGCCTCGACGTGGCGGTTGCCGACGTCGAGGCGCGCGGGTACGACGTCGTGGTGGGTCGGTGCATGGACGGGGCCGGCCACGTCAGCGCTCCGGCTGCCGACCGGGCCGAGGAGCTGATGTCGATGCTCCTCGACCCCGGGATCAAGGCCGTGGTGCCGCCTTGGGGAGGCGACACCGCGATCGACCTCCTGCCGCTGCTCGACTGGGACGCGATGCGCGCTGCCGAGCCGACGTGGATGGTCGGGTTCTCCGACATCTCGACGCTGCTGACGCCGCTCACGCTGTTGACGGGCGACGCCACGATCCACGGCAACAACCTGATGGACACGCCCTACCAGCCGCCTGGGCACCTCGTGACCTGGCTCGACGTCGTCACGATGGCGGAAGGAGAGACGTTCACGCAGACGCCGCCGAACCGCTACCGGGCAGGCGGCTGGGTGGACTACGGCCGGTTCCCGGACGTGCGGGAGTACACCCTCGACGCCCGCGGGCGCTGGACGAGGCTGGACGACGACGGGCCCGTCGAGGTCGGGGGCCGGCTCGTCGGAGGCTGCATCGAGACCTTGTGCAACATCGCCGGGACGCCGTACGGCGATGTGTCGGCCTTCGCTCGCGACCACGCCCCGGACGGCCTCCTCGTCTACGTCGAGGCGGCCGAGGACGACGCGGCAACCATCTGCCGTAACCTCCACGGCATGCGGCTCGCCGGGTTCTTCACGGGCGCCAATGCGGTCCTCGTGGGTCGAACGGGGGCACCAGACATCGACTCGCTGACCCAGCACGAGGCGGTGCTCGACGCGCTGGGTCCCCTGGACGTGCCGATCATCGCGGACGTCGAGTGCGGGCACGTGCCGCCGTACCTGCCTCTGGTCAACGGCGCCCTCGCCACGGTGCTTCTCACCGAGACCCGCAACGAGATCACCCAGACCCTCTGCTGACCCTCCGACCCGACGAGCCGGCGTGTCAGTGCAGGCGCACCCGCGGGTCGAGGACGACGTAGACCATGTCGACGACGATGTTCGCCACCACCACCGCCGCCGAGGCGAACAGCACGATCCCGATGATCACCGGCAGGTCCTGCTGGTTGATGGCGTCGATCGAGGCCTTGCCAAGCCCCGGGAGGCTGAACACCGTCTCGGTCACCACGACACCACCGACCAGCTGACCGAGGTCGATTCCGAACTGCGTCACCACCGGTGTCAGTGCGCTCCGCAGTGCATGCCGGTAGTTGACGCGGTTCTCCGAGAGCCCCTTGGCGCGGGCGGTCTTGATGTAGTCCTCGCTCAGGACGTCGAGCATCGAACCGCGTGTCAGGCGCGTGTAGACGGCTGCGGAAAGCAGCGCGAGCGTCAGCCAGGGCAGGATCAGGTGGTCCATCCAGGGCCAGAAGCCGTCCTTGATCGGCGCGTAGCCGCCGGCCGGGAAGATCGGGTAGCCCGCGAGCGTGAGCTGGAAGTAGAGGAAGTACAGGAGCACCAGGCCGAGCAGGAACGACGGCATCGAGTAGAAGACCAGCGAGAACACCGTCAGGGCCCGGTCGGCGAAGCTCCGCGGGTGGACCGCGGAGACCACTCCGTTGAAGATGCCCATCGACAGCCACAGGATCGAGGCGCCGATCGCGAGCGACAGGGTGACCGGCAGCGCCTGGGCGATGATCGTGGTGACCGGGACCTGGTGGTAGTAGTCATAGCCCAGGTCACCGTGGAGGGCGTTCGTCAGGAAGGTCCAGTACTGCTTCAAGATCGGCTGGTCGAGACCGAGCCGGTGCTCGATCATCGCGATGGTCTCGGGAGTGGCCTGACGTCCGGCCAGGGTCCTCGCGACGTTGCTCGGGATCACGAAGAACAGCGCGAAGACCGCGAGCGAGATCAGCCACAGGACGAGGAGACCGATGAGGAGTCGGTGCAACAGGAAGCGCAACATGTCAGCCCCTCATCCCCTCATGAGCCGCTCGACGCGCGGGTCGAAGGCGTCCCGGACCCCGTCGCCGAAGAGGTTGAACGCCAACGTCGTGATCACCAGGGCGATGCCCGGGAAGAACATGAACCACCATGCCGTCTGGTAGTAGTTCCGCGACTCGTCGATCATCCCGCCCCAGTCGGGAGTCGGAGGCTGGAGCCCCAGGCCGAGGAACGACAGCGTCGCCTGGATGACGATCACCACCGGGATCAGCAGCGTGGTGTAGACGATCACGGGTGCCAGCACGTTCGGGAAGACGTCGATGAGCATGATCCGTCCGTTCCCCGCCCCGAGCGAGCGCGCCGCCTCGACGTACTCCCGCTCCTTGACCGAGAGCACCTGTCCACGGACGATGCGGGCCATCGAGGCCCAGCTGAAGAATCCGATGACGAAGATGGTCACGGTGAGGCTGGGACCGATGATCGAGACCAGGGCGATGGCGGCCAACAGGAAGGGGAAGCTGAGCACAACGTCGATGAACCGGGCCAGGACGGTGTCGGTGACACCGCCGATGAAGCCGGCGGTCAGGCCGACCACCACCCCGATGACCACCGTGAGGAGCGTGGCGAGGACCCCGACGCCGAGCGAGACGCGCGCGCCGTACGCCACCCGGACCAGCACGTCGCGGCCCAGGTCGTCGGTCCCGAACCAGAAGGTGCTGTTGGGGGCCACAGGGAGCCCTTGGGGGGTGAGGCCGATGTCGCGGTACTGCTCGTTCGGCCCGTGTCCGGTGATGGCAGCGAAGACCGGCGCGAACAGTGCCACGAGGACGATCAGGATGATCACGCCGAGGGAGAACATGGCCAATCGGTCACGGCGTAGCCGCTCCCACGCGAGCACCCATGGGCTGCGTCCCTCGATCCGCCGGACTTGTTCGGTGGTCTGCACCTCACCGCCGGTCGCATGGACCTGGGTCATGTCATCCCGCCCCTTCCTCGGTCACGCTGGTCAGCTCGGTGTCCTCGATGGCCGGACGGGCACGGCTCAGGTCCTCGCCTGCCCGCACCGGGTGGAGGCAGGCCGTCCGGTGCCCGGGCTCGTCGTCGAGCACCGGCTCGAGCGACGGGACCACCTCGACACAGTCCTTCTGCGCCTTCGGGCACCGCGGGTGGAACCGGCACCCAGAGGGCGGGTTGACCGGCGACGGGAGGTCGCCCACCAGGACGATCCGCTCCCGGCTGTCGGCCGTGTCCGGGTCGGCCGGCGGGAGTGCGGAGAGCAACGCCCGCGTGTAGGGATGGCGCGTGCCGTCGAACAGCTCGTCCGAGGGCGCCACCTCGACGATCTTGCCGAGGTACATCACAGCGATGCGGTCGCTGACGTGACGGACCACCGACAGGTCGTGGGAGATGAACAGGTAGGTCAGGTTCAGCTCGTCCTGCAGGTCGGTCAGCAGGTTCAGCACCTGGGCCTGGATCGAGACGTCGAGGGCGGAGACCGGCTCGTCGCACACGATCAGCTTCGGCTTGAGCGCCAGCGCGCGAGCGACGCCGATGCGTTGACGCTGCCCGCCGGAGAAGTCGGCCGGAAACCGGTTGTAGTGCTCCGGGTTCAGGCCCACGAGCTCCATCAGCTCCTGGACGCGTCTCTTCCGGCCCGCCCCGTCCTCGATGCCGTGGATCGAGAACGCGTCGCCGATGATGGACCCGACTCTGCGCCGGGGGTTCAGCGAGCCGTAGGGATCCTGGAAGATCATCTGCATCTCGCGACGCAGCGGCCGCATCTCCCGCCGGGAGAGCGAGGTGATGTCCTTGCCCTGGAACCGGACGGTTCCACCCGTCACGTCGTACAGCCGTGTCAGGCAACGCGCCAGTGTCGACTTCCCGCAGCCGGTCTCACCCACGAGTCCGAGGGTCTCCCCGGGCTGGATCTGCAGCGAGACCCCGTCGACCGCCCGCAGTGACGCGGTCTGCCGGTTGAAGATGCCGGCCCCGTGCAGCGGGAAGTGCTTCTCCAGGTCGACGGCCTCGAGCAGGGGACCCTCCGTCGCCGCACCGCTCATCCGAGTGCCTCCGCTTCCTTTTCCTGTCGTTCCGCACGACGCTCGGCCAGGTCCGGGGAGAGCCAGCAGGCCGAGCGGTGTCGTGAGTCGTTGAAGACCTGGACCAGCGGTGGAGCCTCCTTGGCACAGCGGTCGAAGGCGTACTTGCACCGCGGCGTGAAGGGGCACCCGGAGGGCAGGTCGATCAGGCTCGGCGGCGCCCCGGTGATCGGGGTGAGGCGTCCACGGGCGTCGTCGCGCGCCGGCAGCGAGGCGAACAGGCCCTCGGTGTACGGGTGGTGGTGCCGGTAGAACACCTCTCGCCGGGGAGCGTGCTCCATGACCGCTCCTGCATACATGACCACGACGTCGTCGGCCATCTCGGCGATGACGCCCAGGTCGTGGGTGATCAGGATGATCGCCGTACCGAACTCCTCCTGCAGCCGCTGCATGACGAGGAGCACCTGCGCCTGGACGGTCACGTCGAGGGCCGTCGTGGGCTCGTCGGCGATGAGGAGGTCCGGGCTCAGCGCCATCGCCATGGCGATCATCACTCGCTGCCGCATGCCGCCCGAGAACTGGTGCGGGTAGTCGTCGATGCGCGTGGCAGCGTGGGGGATGCCGACCATGCCGAGGAGCTCGGTAGCCCGCTTCCGGGCGTTCGCCTTGCTCACCGACTTGTCGTGGGCCCGGATCATCTCGACGATCTGCCAGCCGACCTTGTACGCCGGGTGAAGGCTCGAGAGAGGATCCTGGAAGATCATCCCGATGCGGACGCCCCGGATGTCTCGGAGCTGCTTGTCGGAGGCGGTCAGGAGGTCCATGCCGTCGAAGACGGCGCTTCCGGAGACGCGGGCCCCGCGGGTGAGCCCGGTGATGGTCTGGGTCGCAACACTCTTCCCGGACCCAGACTCACCCACGATGCCCAGCGTCTGACCTCGATCCACCTCGAAGGACACTCCACGCACTGCCTGCACGACACCGTCGGGTGTGTGGAAGGAGACGTGGAGGTCCTCCACCTCGAGGAGCGGCACTGGATCAGCCACCCTGCATGTTCGAGTCGAGCCACACGTTCGTGGGGTCGAAGCCCTGGATTCCGGACATCAGAATCGTGTTGTGCACCTGCTTGGCGTGGTAGAGCGCCTGCTTCGGGTCGGTGATCGGGAAGAACACCGCGTCCTCCATCACCTGGCGGTCCGCGTCGGCCCAGGCGCCGAGAGACGTCTGGAGGTCGGTGGACGTGGACGCCTTCTCGATCAGCGACTCGGTCGTCGGGTTCTCGTAGAAGCCGAAGTTGCTGCCGACCGGCGGGAAGGCGGCCTTGCCGTTGAACAGCGGACCGAAGTAGGACAGCGCCGCGTTGCCGAACCAGTCAGGCCCCCAGCCGGCGAGGGCGAGGTCCCAGACGCCGTTCTTGGCGGCCGACGGGTTCTGCAGGTACTTCGTGTAGAAGTCGGCGTCGGGTGAGGCGACGCCGGTCACCTTGATGCCCACCTTCGACAGGTCCTGCTGCACGGTGGCAAACGTCTTCCGGTTGCCCTCCGACGACGACCGGTAGAGCAGCTTGAGCGTGAGGCCGGACTTGCCGGCGTCCTTGAGCAGTGACTTCGCCTTGTCGACGTTGTAGGGGTACAGGTCGATGTCCTGTGAGCCCTGGATGCCCTTGGGCAGCACGTGCGAGAGCGGTGTGTTGGTCTGAGGCCCGCCGAGCACCTGGATGATGTTGTCCCGGTTGATGCCGTACTCCAGCGCCTGTCGGACCTTGACGTCCTGGAGGGCGTTGCCGTTGTTCGGGGAGATGGTGTTGAAGACGATGTACGGGTTCGACGAGTCCGTGGGGCCGAGGGCCAGCTGCGGGTCCTTGCTTGCGATCAGCCCGGGAAGCACCGAGGGCGGCGGGAAGTTGCCGAACGACATGTCCGCGCTGGCGGTGCCGGTCTGGAGCTGCTGCTGCGTCGACTCCTGGGTCACGGTCTCGTTGATCACGATCTTGTCGACGTAGGCCTTGCGGATCGGGTCGGTCTTGGGGTCCCAGGCCGGGTTACGGCTGAACTTGAACGACTTCGTGGGCGTCCAGGAGTCGATCTTGTAGGGCCCGCTTGCGATGGCGTTCTGGCCGTACTCCGTGCTGCCGGGAAGGTACTTCAGTCCCTCTTCGGGAGCCGGGGAGAACGCGTTCATCGTGAGCATGGAGGTGAAGTACGTCGCCGGGTGGGTCAGCTTGAAGACCATCGTGTAGTCGTCCTTGGCCTGAAGCCCGGTGACGTCGTTCTCGTTGATGTACTTCTCGATCTCGGCCGGCGTGGCCTTGACCTTGGCGAAGCCCTGGCAGAACGCGTCGAAGCCCGCGATGAGGGTCTGGAAGTCAGGCAGACCGCCGAACGGCTGGGCAGGGTTGCAGGTGCGCTTGACGCCGCGCACCACGTCCTCGGCGGTCACGTCGCGCGCGGGGGTCGTGTTCCACTTCACCCCGCGCCGCATGTGGATGGTGTAGGTGAGGCCGTCCTTGCTGATGCCGCCGTTCTCCATGGTTGGGAGCTCGGTGGCGATGTCCGGAGCCGCAGTCGTCGTCTTCCCCTCGATGGCGGGGTTGCTGAAGAGCTGGCGGCTCCACAGCCGCAGAACCTGCTGCCCGAGGCTGTAGTAGGAGACGTTTGGATCCGCGTAGTCGACGTCACCAGCGCCGAGCAGGTTGAGGGTGCCACCCTTGACCGGCTGCCCCTCGGCGCTCGGGCTTGCGCCCCCGCCACCTCCTCCACCGCTGCTGCAGCCCGCGACGGCGAGCAGCCCTGCGGCGAAGAGCGCGGTCAGTGAGGTGCGACGCTTAGACTTTTGGTTCATGCCGTTTCCCCTGTTGGACTGGATGCGGTGCGAAGGCCGGGACATGGATGCCCGGCGCTGTCCGCACGCTAGGGAGCGGCGGCGGTCGTCGGCCACGGTCATCGGGCAAGTGACTCGGAATCGTCAAATTTTCGTCATACACGGCCACCGGGTGAATGACGGGCGGTGACCGATTGTCACAATCAGAACTCTTCCTGGGTCCAGGGCCTCGGAGCGGAGTAATACTGAGCCAGTGACTCGGTGTGTGTTGCTGGTGGAGGACGACCCGCGGGTGCGGCGGGTGCTGCACCTCGCCCTTCAGGACGAGGGGTACACCGTGGTGGAGGCGGGGACCGGCGACGACGGCCTGCGCGCGCTCGCCGGCTCAGCGCCCGACGTGGTGCTGCTCGACCTGATGTTGCCCGACACCGACGGTTTCGCGGTGTGCCGGCGCATCCGCCGCGAGAGCGACGTCCCCGTCATCATGGTGACCGCGCGCACTGACAGCCATGACGTCGTGGCCGGCCTGGAGGCTGGTGCCGACGACTACGTCACCAAGCCCCTGGTCGCGAAAGAGCTCTCCGCGCGCATCCGCGCTCTGCTGCGTCGCACGGAACCGCTGAACGGCGGCCCGCGGTGCATCCGGACCGGTGACCTCGAGATCCACGTCGACGAGGGGTACGCCGTCCGCGACGGGGAGCAGCTGGGCCTCACGCGCACCGAGTTCCGGCTCCTGGCCGAGCTCGCCCGGGCCGAGGGCCGGGTGTGCAGCCGGGAGCACCTCCTGGAGCGCGTCTGGGGATACGGCTACTTCGGCGACAGTCGCATCGTCGACGTACACATCCGTCGCCTTCGGGGCAAGGTCGAGCGCGATCCCGGTAACCCGCGTCTCGTGGTCACGGCCCGTGGGCTCGGCTACCGGCTGGCGGGCTGAGTCGTGGGCGCGCGGGGGTTCGGACTTCTTCGCAGGCGTTGGACCCTGCGCAACCGTGTCGCCTGGGGCTTCGCCCTGATGGCGCTGGTCCTCGGCGGCGTCCTCGCAGCGGCGTCCTGGACGCTCGCGGCCTCCTACCTGAACCGTCATCAGGAGCACACTGCGGTGGCGCTGACTGCCGACAACGCGCTCTTGATCGAGGCGGAGCTGCGCTCGGGGGAGCGGCCCAGCACGCACCTGCTCGACCGCATCCAGTACTCACCGGGGAGCCTGGCCTTCCTCAGCTACGACGGGCGCCACTACCCGAACGCCACCGCAAGGGAGAAGAAGCTCGCGTCCGTGCTGGGCGTCGACCTCCGGTCACCGACGCCGTCGCGCCTCCCGACCATGACGAGCCCCGGCCGTACGACGGTCAACGGGAGCAGCTTCCTCGTCGTGTCCGTTCCCCTGCGAGACGGCTCCGGCAACACCCTGACCGAGCTCTACCCGCTCTTCGACCTCGACCGCACGCTCCGCATGCTGTGGATGGTCGTCATCGCGGGCGCCGTGATCGTCGGCGCGGCGGGTCTCCTGGTCGGCAAGATGGCGAGCAGGCGGATGTTGAGGCCGCTGGCCGACGTTACGGCGGCGGCGGGCTCCATCGCCCACGGCGACCTCTCGGCCCGGCTGCAGGTGGGCGAGGACCCGGATCTCGAGCCTCTGGCCCGGTCGTTCAACCGGACCGCCGCCGCCCTGGAGCGGCGGGTCCACGCCGACGCCCGGTTCGCAGGGGACGTCAGCCACGAGCTTCGGACCCCGCTCACCACCATGATCAACTCGATCGTGCTGCTCCAGAACCGGCGGGCCGAGCTTCCCGCGGAGGTGGTGGAGCCGCTCGATCTGCTGACGGAGGACCTCCAGCGGTTCCGTCGGCTCGTCGTCGACCTGCTCGACATCTCGCGCTCCGACAGCGGTCGCGCCGACACGCGGGAGCCCGTCGTGGTCGCCGACCTGATCCGACGGGCCGCCGACGCCGTGGCGGGTACTCCGGTCGCCGAGGTCGCGCCGGGGGCCGAGGGAGTCGTGCTGCGTGCCGACAAGCGCCGTCTCGAGCGGGTGGTCAGCAACCTGGTGGAGAACGCCGCCGTCCATGGTGGGGGCTGCGACGCCGTCCGTGTCTCGAGGCGGCACGGCGCCGTCAGGCTGGAGGTCGACGACCGCGGCCCGGGCGTCGCAGAAGGGTTGCGAGAGCGGATCTTCGACCGCTTCGCCCGCGACGGCTCAACGAAGGGCCCTGGGGTCGGGCTCGGTCTCGCGATCGTCGCCCAGCACGTGCACTGGCACGAGGGCGAGGTCTGGGTGGAGGACCGGCCCGGTGGTGGCGCGCGGTTCGTCGTGGAGCTTCCCGTGGCCGGCGACGTGCGCGCATCGCGCGCCGCGCCGGCGGCCCGGGCCGAGACGGCCTCAGGCTCTGGTCGCAGTGGGGCGCGGGTCCGACGCTGGAGATGGGGGAGCGGGGTGCACGTGATGCGCCCCGAGTGAGTTGGGGGTAGTCATGAAACTGGCTGGGTGGATGCTGGCGCTGACGGTGCTGGGCCTGGACGCGGTGGTCCTGACGCGGACCTGTCACGCGGATCGGCACTGTGACTTCACGCGCCCGGGGGTGGAGCCCTACTGGACCGACGAATTAGGGGAGGTCGGCGAGCGGGTGACACCCGCTGCACTCCACGCGGACGGTGCCGACCTGCCCCAGTGACCGTTCGAAAAGGGCGCGCATACCTGATTTGTCAACCCGGAGACGACTCGGGACTGAACCGGTTCGCACGGCGGGCATGGCAGTGTCGGGTGACGGGTACTCCTGGCGGGACAACTCGTGTGACCCTCCGGAGTACCCATGGCTCTCTCGCCGCCGACCGTGACGCTGGGACTCGTCGCCGCCCTCCTCGCCCCGCTGTCCCTGAGCCCGACGCAGTTCCTGAGCCTGCTCCTCCTCGGTGCGTTCCTGGGCTCGTTCGTGGCCCTGCTCGCGAGGTCGGTCGCCGAGAACCGTGCCCTGGACACGCGCGAGGCTTTGGTGCACGCGGGTCGCCACGGGCTGGTGGGAGCGTTGTGGGCGGTCGCCGCCGGGGCGCTCGTCCTGACGCTCGGCCCCTACGGCTGGGCGACAGTGGTCGCCGCCGCGATCGTCTACGCGCTGGCTCGCCGCCTGCTCCCGATGCTCGGTCGCTCGCGACAGGCAACCTCGCGGCCCGAGCCCGCCGACCAGGGCGGCGTGGGTCGGCTCAGCGCGCGGCCGCTCGAGGAGTGCAGTACGTCGGAGCTGGCGGTCGCCTGGGGCGCTTCCTACGACTTGCTCCAGGCTGCCTCGTCCACGCAGATGAAGGCCAGGATCGTCGCGCTGCGTGCGAGCTACCTTGACGAGCTCGAGCGCCGTGACCGCCTCGGCGTCAGCCGGTGGTTGAGCACAGGGTCCGACCCGGCGAGCGACATAGGGGAGTTCTTCCGTGGCTCCGACGACGAAGTGGACCGGGGTTCTGCGTGACCGCGATGTGATCCACCGCGCCCACGGCACAGGCGTGGCCCCGACTCGTTGGAGTCGGGGCCA
>DASVBF010000100.1:0-4110 GCA_036375975.1 Nocardioidaceae bacterium
GAGCACGAGGCTCCGAGCGCGAGTTGACGCCGTGTGTTCGCGTTACCGGCATGATGCCGACGCGCGCAGGTCAGGGCGCCGTGCGTACCGCTGCCAAGTCCGATGAGCTCTCCAAGTCCGTGCATTGGGTCACCAACACCCCCTCACCGAGATACGCGTGGTCGTGTGCGGATCGGGTCACCACCCGCCGCCCGAAGACGCGCCCCCGAGCCTGGCCGACCTGGACGACACCCACCGCTCTGTCCCCTGCCACCCCGCCGCAGTACTCGAACCCAGAGGATGTTCCGTCGAGCAGTAGATCGGCAGACCGCCACCTCACATTGTGGGTATGGCCGTCGGCCGTTCTCATGGCTACGGCCGCTGACAACATTCCCGCATCGGCGACGAACCTCACCGAAGTGGTGCGTGGCGCCCAGTACCTGCACCGCATGTCTTGCCGACGTTGGGGTTCCTCGCCACCGCATGGCTTTCGGCATCGGGGCCGGCGCCCAACCTGGCTGGTCAGAGAGGCCGAGGGTGTCGGACGCCTGCCAAGCGCCTTCCGGAACCGCACACGGGCGGCAAGTCGACCGTTCGGGAGCGCCCTGACCTGCGTCTGCTATTGCTGCTAGGCGCCTGCCGGCCGCGACGAGTCTCGCGTCCGGATGCCTCGGAGAGCCAAGCTCCGTCTTGCCGAGGTCCGCTCGCGTTCAGCAGCACTTCACAAAGGGTCTGGACCACCACCGCGTACTTGGGGAACCTGCGCTCCTGGCAGCCGCAGGTGCAGCTGAGGCCGCGACGGTAGTTCTGGACATTGTTCCCAAACGCGTTCCGGAGTGCTTCGATGTACCGCCCGAATGACGCCGTCTCCGGGAAGCCATCGGCATCGGTTCGGACGAAAGGAACGGTCGACCATGAGGTTCGGAACGCCCGCCTTGTTACTCGTGGCGCTGGCACTGCTGGCGGTGGCCGTCGTCGCCGCACCCGGCCTCGCATCGGACGGCATCAGGTCGGAGCCGAGGGAGCAGCAGGCGGCGCTCGTGAAGCGGGAGCGGCTGATCGACAACGGCAGAACCAAGGTCATCGAGTTCGTCAACGAGCGGACCGGCGAAGTGGAGTACTGCTCAGCTGGGGACCCTCGGAGCAGGGTGGCCGTGACCAGGCGCGGCGAGAACGGCGAACACGAAATCAGCGTCAGGCCCTACGAGCCCACCACGGACGCGGAGTTCGAGCGCATGGGCAAGCTAACGAGGCGCGACATCCGGACACGTCAGACCGCCTGCCGGCCGCACGATTAGCGAAGCGGAACCCGAGCGCCGATCGGGTACCGACCTCCCCTGCCGACACCGAGGCGCGACCAGGTTGGCGGTGCGCGGCATCGTCCTGGTTGAGCCATATACACGTCAACACCGCCCGCGTAGGTTCGTGTCAAGAGCGCCGGGATCACCCGCGCTGAGCTGGGAGCGCGACAATGACGACTGGCACGATCACCATCGGATCGACAACCGACCAGGACCGCGCGACAGCTGTGATCACTATGGCTTTCAGCGACGATCCCATCGTGCGCTGGGTTTTTCCGCAGGCGCACCAGTACCTGACGTACTGGCCGCGATTCGTGAGCGACTTCGGCGGGCGGGCGTTCGAGAACGGCACCGCGCATCACGCCGAGCCCTTCTGTGGCGTTGCGCTGTGGCTGCCCCCGGGAGTCGGCCCGGACGAGGGGGCGATGGGTGCGGTGCTGGAAGAGAGCATTCCGAATTCGAGTCAGGGGGAGATATTCGCCTTCCTCGAGAAGATGGGTCCGTTCCATCCCGCCGAGCCGCACTGGTATCTACCGCTGATGGGCGTCGACCCAAGGAAGCACGGGCAGGGCTATGGATCGGCCCTCATGCAGTACGCGCTGACAACGTGCGACCGGCAGAGTGTCGTGGCGTATCTCGAAGCAACGAGCCCGCGGAACAAGGCCCTCTACGAGCGGCACGGCTTCGAGGAGACTGGAATGATCCAGGTGGGAAGCTCGCCGCCGATGTGGCCCATGGTGCGTAAGCCGCAACGGACCTGAGCTGAGACTCGACCGACCGCCCGCACATGCCGCGGTCGGCGAAAAGGCATCCACGGCAGAGAATCGCGACTCGGGGAGCTGGGAACTGCCCGCCCTGCGGCCTTCGTCGCCTGTAGTCTCCCTGCACTGCTGGTAGGGAGAGGACGGGAACTTGCTCGATGAGTAGACGTGCAGCGGCCCCCGCCCTGGTCTTGGTTGTCGCGCTGACCGGGTGTGGCGCCGAAGAACGCGACGTGCCAAGCCAAGTGCAGTCGTTATGGTCGTCGCGGGTCCGTTACCTCGATGACAGCTCGCGCGTCGCAGCCCTGGTGCGCGAGGTCGGCCCCGCCCCCGAGGACAGCTACAGCATCGCTCTGCGGACCACGAAGCCGCCACAGGCGTTGACCATCGAATTGGAGCGCCTCCACAAGCCGTTCGGTGCCACCGACTTCAGGGAACCGGCGACACTCCTGCTCGGGCTGGTGACCGACCTCGACACAGTCTCCGTCACCTCGAGCGGACACGCCTACACCTTGACCGCCACCGCCGCCTCGAGCGACCTCGGGTACGACGTTAAGGAACTGGGCCGGGATCGGAGCAGGCTTACGGCCTACTTGGACGCGAACAGCGACTGACCGCCCGCGATCTTCGCGTGTCCGAGGTGGTCCCAACGCCCGGAACTGCCGCAATCGGATCAGTTGAGCGTTGGCTTGAACCCCGCGACCTTGGCCGGGGCGGATCGGTATCCAGGTCCGTGGCCTGGGGTCTGTGCGCCATCAATGACTCGAACCCCGAACCCGCTGAAATTGGTCGCGCATCTGCGCGCGGATCTGCAGTTCGCGCGGACTTGGCTTCTGACCTGTGCTTTCGTGCGTCGGTGGCCTTTCAGGCCGTTCGCGCGGCGATTTGGCGCAGCCGCATCCCGAGTACAGCGAACCAGGCGAGCAGCACGATGACCAAGCCGTAGAAGGACACCTGGCCGATTGGCGAGAGTGCGAACGCGACTCCAATGGCAAGGGGAGTGTTGAGCACCGAGTAGATCCAATAGCCACGCCAATCTGGTGCGCCTCGCAGAGCCAGTCCACCGGCCAGGAAGGACACGGCTGAGCCGAGCATCAACAGCACGAATCCGATGCCGTGAAGGATGCCGTGCCAGCTGGTTGGTTCGTCGGGGAGGTCGGTGACGAAGGCGCTGAAGAGTCCGCTCAGACCGACCGCGACAAGTCCGATCGTCGCGATCGCCCCGGACCATCGATGGATGAACTGGGTTCGCAGGCCGCGCCCGAAGATGAGCGCGAGTCCGCCAAGCAGGAGGAAGTTCAGCGACTGGAGCAGGCCGAGGTTGCCTCGCGCCAACGCGCTGGGGTAGTTCACCTGGTGCTCGTGCAGGACGGTCCAGCCGGTTCCGTGGAGGAAATCCCATTCCAGCCACGTCAGCACGATGACGGTGCCGACGAAGACGGGGAGCATCGCAATGCCGGCGGCTCCAGCGACACTCAGGGTGCGGCGTCTGGTTGCCGGTTGCATCACGGCATGTGCATGGGAGGACGCCATGGCGCCTTCTCCTTCCCCCGAGGAGCGCCGAATCTTCGAGATCGAATACCTCCGACGAAGGTAGAGCGGAATCGGCAAGTCAGATATGGCCCGAATGAGCCATGGCAGCGACCACACTCGCCCCGTCCCCTGATAACTCCGACCAGACGATCGGCGGTCAGGGGGACGGGCTTACCCAGCGAGTTCGGAGGACGTAACCAGACGGATGCCTCGACGTAGTTCGGTACGCGAAGGTTGATGGCGGCACCGACCGAAGGTGGTTGGGGACGGCGCCCAACTCCGGATCTCGGGTCGACGTGCCTCGCCCCCCATCGGGGCGCTCCCCAACGAATCTGTTGAGCGGGGTCTTTCTGTGTAGGGGACGCGGCGATGACGGGCGCTTGCGCCCGCCCGCAGCCGGGCCGTGCGCCGGCGGAGCCGGCGCTCTAGCGCAGTACAGAAATGCGGAGTCGGAGGCGGGCCGACGTCTTACCTCTCAGCGGCAGTAGCGGATGGCCACGTTCGAAGCGGGCAAGACGTAGGGCGGTGAGGCCCCG
>DASVBF010000345.1:0-2658 GCA_036375975.1 Nocardioidaceae bacterium
CAGCCGGGAAGCGGGACGTTGGACGCGACGGTCCCGACCTCTTCGGTCGCCAGCAGCATCGCCTCGTAGCACAGCGTGCCCCCCGCGAAGAGCCCCCGGAGGAACCCGCCCGGTCGTCCGTCCCGAACCGCCCCTGGATGCATCACCGGCGGCTTCCAGGAACCGCCGGCCGTCTCGACGACATCCTTGGCGGTGGAGGTGAGGTCCGGTCGGCCCTCGGCCAGGAGAGCGAGGAGGACCGGCTTGCCGAGCCTCCGGACACGACGCTCCAGCTCCTCAGCGACCGCTCGGTCGGGCGGCTTCGAAACCACGACGACGAGCTCTGTCGCGTCGTCCGCGTCCAGCAGCTCGAGCGCCCTCAGCGTGGATCTGCCTCCCACGCGCGCCGAGAGGTCGCGGCCTCCCACGCCGAGGCAGTGGCTGATCCCGACGTCCGCGCCGTCGAGGAGGGTCATCAGCTGCTGTGCGCCGGTGCCCGACGCGGCGACGATGCCGACGGGTCCCGGCCGGACCACGTTCGCGAAGCCGAGGCCGACGCCGCCGAGCACGGCAGTGCCGCAGTCGGGGCCCATCACCAGCACGTCCGCCCGTTCGGCGTACACCTTGAGGGCCAGTTCCTGCTCCACCGGCACGTTGTCGCTGAAGACCATGGTGTGGAGCCCGGCGTCCAAAGCGTCGACGGCGTCGGCGAAGGCGTACTCGCCGGGTGTGGAGATGAGGGCGACGGCTGCCTCGGCGCGTCGCGCCCCGGCGCCCACGGTGACCGGGGGAGGAGCGGCCCCGAAGCCGGTCGGCGCAGGCGTGGCGGTCTCACGTAACGCCGTCTCGACGAGCCGAAGTGCTGAGGCGAGCGCATCCTCGTCGTCGGCTTCGACCGCGACCAGCATCTCGTTCGGTGCGGCGCGTTCAGGGAGTGCGAACCCCATCGAGGCGGCCATGTCGAGGTTGAGGTCGGTGGCCATCGCCACGAGTGCCGCCGTCACCCCGGGGGCCCTCGAGATGCGCCGGCTCACCTGCATCAGAGTCACGGAGTCGACGTACCCGCCGCGGCGGACCTGGAGCGACTTGCTCACGCTGCTCCCTCGAGGCAGTGGGTGGTCAGGGCATGCAGCGCACCGTGCAGGAGCGCTGTCCCCGACGTATGGCCGACGGCGAGCAGCCTGGAGGTGGCACTCGCGGCGTCCCGCCCGGCGCACACCGCGTCGACGAAGTCGGCCAGCTCCAGCGTGGCGTAGCCGTCGCAGGCGTGATGCAGCAGGCTCCGCGAGACCACGGTGGTGCTCGCTGCGCCGAGCGTAGCCAGGGTCGCGGTCCGCCAGCGAGGGAACCGCGGGTCCGCGGTGGCGTGGCCTGCGACCAGCGCTCCCGCGACGAGGTCGTCGCCCGAAGGAGTCAGCCCAGGGCCGCTCCCGATCAGGGCCTCGGGACGCAGCCCGTCGTACACCGGCTCCGGCACGGGCACGCCGAGGGACGCGAACCCCACGGCGAGCGAGGGAAGCGCGCGCTGGACCGGTGGATGCAGCCCCACGGGACGCGCGGGGCGCCACCAGCGGGTGACCCGCCAGCTCCTGGAGCGCTGCCACAGCCGTCCGGAACCCATCGAGAGGGCACCCGGCGCCGGGAGCGAAGGTGTGACGACCGTGGCTGGAAGGCGCACGGCTCCGGGAGTCGCGACGGTCAGCACCGGCAGATCGGGATCGCCGGTCTCGTAGTGAACGCTCACCGTGGTGCGCGCGACCTCCGCCATGCACCGCCGTGGTCCGCAAAGCAGGCGCGTCACCAGGACGGAGGCGGCGCAGCCGCTCGTGGGTGCGGAAGACATCCTCCGACCATAGGAGTCAGGTACCGTCCGGTGCATGGAAGAAGTTGCCAACGATCGGGGTCTCGGTGCCCGGGAGTTGCCAACCGGCGGACCCCTCGCTGCCGGGGAGCCCGCCGAGCGCGCGGTGGCGCAGCCGATGAGCGTCGCAACCATGCTCACCCTGCCCGCGTTCTCGGACGCGGAGGTCGTCGCGGGGAAGTCGGGGCTGGACCGGGTGGTCCGGCGCGCCAACGTCATGGAGGTTCCGGACATCGTCGCGTGGGTCCACCCCGAGGCGCTGCTGCTGACCACGGGGTACCCGCTCCGGGAGGTGGGGACGGGGCTCGCCGAGCTGGTGGCCGAGCTCGACGGACGTGGGGTGTCGGCACTCGCCGTGAAGCTCCATCGCTACCTCGACGACCTTCCCCCGGCGATGCTGCTGGAGGCGGAGGAGCGCGGCCTTCCGCTGATCGTGGTCCCGGACACCGTCGGGTTCGACGAGGTCCTCACGCAGGTGTTCACCAACGTGGTGAGCGAGAGGGCGTCGCTTCTCGAACGGGGCGAGGAGGTGCAGCGGCAGCTCGTCGACATCGTGCTGACCGGCGGGGGCCTTCCGGAGGTCGCTGCGAGCGTGGCGGATCTCTTCGGCGGCGTCGCGATGATCACCACAGCCGACGGGCGCGTGCTCAGCGAGGCGGGCGATCCGGCTGAGATCTCGTCCGTGAGCGCGTCCGGAGCGTTCCATCCCAGCGGCCGGTTCCGCACCGAGGTGTCCACTGTCGGCGTGCACCAGCTCGAGGGTCTTCCCGGCTCGCACGCGGTCGTGGCGATCCAGGGCGGCCGGATCGACCACGGCC
>DASVBF010000245.1:0-16282 GCA_036375975.1 Nocardioidaceae bacterium
GGTGGAGATGGCGGTCGCCGGGTTCCGCCAGCAGGCGCTGGCGGGCACACGGGATGGTGGCCCCGGTGAGCGCTAGCTCGTTCTCGCCCGTGCCACGAGACGAGGAGGCCAAGGCGCTGGCCAACTGGTTCGACTGATCACCCGAGCACGACCGATGCGTTTTCCCGCATGCAACCAGGTTGAGACGTGAGCACCGGCATGATCGCGCGGACCGCGGCATGTGCGTGCGTTCGTTGTAGGACGCTGCTATGCCAATTGGTCGACTCGAACGCGCGCGCACCGGGCGCTCAGCGATGTGCCGTCTGACCACATCACCAGATCGACAAGGACCTGGTCCCCCTTCTCGGAAACGTGCACCTCTGTCAACTCGGCATAGGTCCACGGCAACGGGATGTCACGTGTGGAATGCCATTGCGTGACGCCGTCGAGCACGAGTTCGTAGTGACGCCGCTCCTCGCTCTTCAGAACCTCTACGTCGAACCGGAGGGTCCACGCCACAGGATCGAAGGACACAGAGACAAGGCGTCCACCCCACAGTTCGTCAGTCCCGGACACAACGGTCAGCCTGACACAGACCGAAACCGAGATGACCCGACATCTGCACGAGCGAGCGCGCGGATCGCGGCTGCTTGTTGTATTGCGTCTAGGACCGGTGCCCGGCCAGGCTTCGGTCCAGGCGCCCGGCCCATCGCTCTCAACGCGGCTGCCCACGCTTGGTCGTGTGGCTCTCATTTGGCCTGCGTGGGTCGGGCGTCGCCAGGGCAGGGAGAGGCTCAAGAGAGGTTTGCACTGCTCGAAGCAGCGTTGCCCTCCCGGCTCGACAACCAGTTCAGGATCGAGCAAGGAGGATGCACATGGGCCGTGTCGTGGTCGCCATGGACCCGCACAAACGCTCAGCGACGATCGAGGTGATGGACGCCGACGAGACCGTCCTCGGCGGCGGCCGGTTCGACACCGACTCCAAGGGCTACGCGGCGATGAAGAGCTACGTCGAGCGGTGGCCGGACCGGGTCTGGGCGATCGAGGGCTGCAACGGCATCGTAGGTGAGTCGAGGAACTGCCGGTTGGGGCGCTACCCCTGGACCCGTTCGGTAGCCGGTTCGGTCTACGTCCCCCGGGGGTCCGCGCGCAGCTCCTGACCGCGCCGTGCCCGTGGGTGGACGCCGCAGATGAAGGTGAGCGCCCCGCCGATGGCGACGCCGACGCCGGCGCCCCCGATGATGTCGAGCGGGTTGTGCGCGCCGAGGTAGACCCGAGCGACGCCGTTGAGCACGGCCAACGTCCACACCACCACCTGCCACCGACGCGACAGGTAGGGCGCCAGCAGGGTGGCGAGCCCGAACGCGATGATCGCGTGGCCGGACGGGAAGCTGTTGCCGCTGGCCGGCACGCCGCGCAGGATCGGATCCACCTCGGTCAGCCCCGGCCGCTGCCGGTCGACGAGCTGCTTGAGCACCTCCCTCTCCACGGCGAGCTTGAGGGGTATCAGCAGGAGCGCCGCGACGGCGAGCCGCCACTTGCGGAGCACGAGGCCGACGAGCACGACCACCAGCGGGGTCAGCAGCAGGCCGACCAGCTGTAGCGACCACATCGGCCACTCGAGGACGTTCGGCAGGCCGTTGACCGCCTCGAAGGCAGCTCGCTCGACCGAGCCCACCCGGCCGCTGTGGGCGAGGACCGAGCTGGCGGCGGCGACGACCGCGCCGAACGCGGCGACGACGAGGGCCGACCACGGGCGCCGCACACGAGGCGCCTGGGCGGCGGCTGAGCGTTCCAAGTTGGGCTCCTAGCTTTCTGGCTGGCTGCGGAAGGGCACGGAACGCGGCAGCGCGACCGCGACGGCGGCGCCCAGCCCGGCGCCGACCAGGACGTCGCCCGGGTAGTGCGCACCGGTCCACACCCGCGAGAGGCCCACGCCACCGGCGAGCAGCCCAAGCGGCAACGCGACCTCGGGCGCCTCGCGGGCGGCGGCCACGGCGAACGCCGCTGCTGAGGCGGTGTGCCCGGACGGGAACGACGTCGTCAACGGGCGCCGGCGCACCCGCCGCGCCAACAGGAGGCCGTCGAGTGGCGGGCGGCGGCGGCGCACCGAGAGCTTCGCCGCCACGTTCGCGACCGCGCTGGCCACGAGGAGCGACGCGGTCCCGCGCACCGCCGCACTACGCCAGGTTGGCTGCCGGGTCGCGGCGAGCGCGCCGGCTGGCACCGTTCCGTTCGCCAGCTGGCGGTCCCACTCACGAGCTGCCCGATTGGCGGCCTCCGGGTGGGCGTAGTCGGAGGCGCAGATCGTTTCCCAGCGGAGACTCACTCTTCGTCGAAAGCGCACCACTCGAACCCTGATCGGCGTGTCACTGAAGAACAAGCTGAAGATCGCTACGAGGAGTGCACCCTGCCAGCTGCCGCGTTCCATCCGAATCATCCACTGTGGCTGAGCAACGGGAGCGGCCAGGACCAAGTAGTGGTATCCGTGAATGCGATGAGAGTCTTCGGGTTCGAAGAGCTCATCCGTCATGTCCGAGATGCTATGTGCCGCGCGCGCTCGCGAACGGCTGCCATGCTGGTGCGACCCGAAAAGCTCCAGCGCCATGCCTCACCCACGGGGCTTCGCGGGCACCGGCACACCGGGGTGTTGGGACGCCATGTGACGACTCACCATGCGCCGCTGCCGGTGCAAGGACGCGCCGATGCCGAGCGCAAGTCCGGACACCAGTGCGGCGGCGAGCCCGAGGAACCGCTCCCATGCCGTGGGGTTCTCACCGGCAAGGTCCGAGAGCGCTGCGATGAGGAAACCGCGAACACCAGCAGTTGCGACGCGACAACCACACCTTCCGGCGCCCACAGGCCAGCCGCTTCCTCATGCTGGACTTCATGAGCGCCATGGTGCCGCAACCACCGCCTCCGCGCCGGTGATCCACTCGTCCCGAATTAGGTAGTTGCGCGTCCACTATCCGCGGCATGACAGAGAGGATCGGCGGGAGGGAGTCGCTAGTTGCCGACGAACAACCCCACGATCGCGGCCCAGATCCCGCCTTCGATGGCGGCCTTCTTGAGACCCCGCATCGGAGGCAAGCGGTAGTTCATTGGCGGAACGTCACCGCGAGCGCGAGCCGCAGCGCACAGCACGGCGCGCGCTGCGAGGTCGGCGCGGGTCGGTGTCCTGCGGCGATGCCCCCACGCGTTGTTCGCAACCGCGGCGAATGACTCCGTCCGGCCGTCGCTGAGGACGAAGGTGAGACCGTCGCCGGGGACGCTCTTGGCCTCAACGATCTCCCGAACGGCAAGGCGTCGAGCACGGACAAAGACGAGGCAGAGGTGATCGCTGTCGAGCACCATGCGCCAACGGAAGAACACGATGGGCAGCACGGTCACGGCCGCGACATCCGCCGCACTGAACGCGATCTTGTCCCTGAGGGACAGGCCGCCCTCGCTGGCGAGCCACGCCGTCCCGGCGAGGAACGCAGCACCCATGAGCAGCCAGGAGAGCCGCAGCCCCACACTGGGACGCCAGATGTTGTCACCGGCGCGTCGAACGCGACTCACGCGCAGAGCGTACGGCTTTCGCCTGGGCTGCGCAGGAGCGACGGCGACAACGTCCTCATCTCGGCATGTGCGTGAAAGTTCGTTGCCCTCCACGGCGTCCTGAAGGTCGGATCTGAGCGCCTCCGTCCACAGCTCCCCGGTTGGGTTGCTTGAACTGTCGGTCGGGTATGGCATGCTCTTCGACAGCGGACAAATACATACGAAACTCAGTGGGATATTCCCCGGGGGTCGGCTCCCCACCCTGGCCAGTGGCCGTACACAGGTAGCGCCGTAGCAAGCACACAAACTCTCGCAAGATCGTCCGCGAAGGTCCTTTGTTTGTCGTGTCTCGGTGCTGCAGCGACCCCCGTGTCGAGACGTCTCTCCACCAGAAGGTCGTGGTCCTCCCAGTACCGGGTGTGCCGCGCGGCGGGGTCGCACTAGCCGCGTGGCACACCCTTGGTGAGGGTGGTGACGCCGGTGAGCACCAGGACCAAGGCTGCGGTCGCCGACACCCTCCCAGCCCTCTTCCCGGCCGTCTTTCCCGGCCACGGCGAGGACGCGCTGCTGGACCTCCCGCCGGTCACCGAGCAGGTGCAGCTCCAGATCAGGGACCGGCTGATCTCCCCGGGGTTCGATACCTGGTCCGAGGCGCTCGCCCGAGTCGGCAACTGCTCGAATCCGATCCGACTGCACGGCAGCACCCAGACCGTCGATGCCGGCACCGGCGAGATCCTCTCCACGTACTCCAGCAGGAGCGAGCCGCTCGGGGTCACCCATGTCCGGTGCGGGAACCGCCGCGCTACCGAGTGCCCGTCCTGCTCCCGGCTGTACGCCGCGGACACCTTCCACCTGATCCGCGCCGGGGTCGCCGGCGGCAAGACCGTCCCTAAGACGGTGGCGGAGAACCCGTTGTTGTTCGCCACCGTCACCGCCCCCTCGTTCGGGCGGGTGCACGGCCGCCGCGACGGCACCCACCGCTGCCACCCCATCGGTCGTGGACCAAAGTCGTGTCCGCACGGCCGGCCCCGGAGCTGCCAGGCATCCCACGCCGAGGACGACCCGCTGCTGGGTCAGCCGCTGTGCGGGGAGTGCTACGACTACGCCTCCCACGTGATCTGGCAGTGGTGGGCCCCGGACCTGTGGCGCCGGTTCACCATCGCCCTGCGACGGCTGGTCGCCAAGACCCTCGACGTCCCCGCGACCCGGCTCGGTGACCTCGCGACGGTGCGGTACGCCAAGGTCGCCGAGTACCAGCTGCGCGGCGTGATCCACTTCCACGCCCTGGTCCGCCTCGACGGCCCCAAGACCCCCTACGGGTTCGCCCCCGCACCCACCGCGGTCGACGCCACCGTGCTGGCCGACCTCGTCCGCCAGGCCGCCGCGTCGGTGCGGCTGCCCGTCACGGGTGTCGACGACCACGATCCCAACCGGGTTCTGACGTTCGGGCGACAGCTCGACGCCCGACCCGTCCGGACCGGCCGACGTACCGACGACCCCGACCGCACACTGACCCCTGAGCAGGTCGCCGGCTACCTGGCCAAGTACGCCACCAAGTCCGCCACCGACACTGGCAACACCGACAGCCCGCACCACCGCCGGCTGCGTGCGGTCGCCCGCGACCTCGCCACCCGCGCCAGCGCCCAGGCCCGCGCGCGAGGTGACGACGCCGGGCCGTACGAGCGGCTGGGCAAGTGGGTGCACATGCTCGGCTTCCGCGGCCACTTCGCCACCAAGTCCCGCCGCTACTCGATCACCCTCGGCGCGCTGCGCCGGGCACGCCGCCGCGCCCAGGCCCTCATCGCCGAACACAAGGCAGACGGGCGTCCGCTCGACCTGGCCGCCCTCGAGGCCGACCTCCTCGCCGACGACGAGGACGAAACCACCCTCGTCATCGGCCACTGGTCCTACGCCGGCATCGGCTGGGCCACGGAAGGCGAACGCGTCCTGGCGGTCGCGGCCGCCGCTCGCGCCCGTGAGTACGACAAGTGGAAGGCCGAACAGCGCAAGCGGAAGACACACAACTCAGGAGAAGGGACAGTGCGATGAAAGCGATTGAACCGGTCGCCATACCGGGACTCCCCAGGCTGCTCACCACGGCGCAGGTCGCCGAGGCTCTCGGCGTCGACCCGTCGACCTTGAGCCGCTGGCGCTCGCGAGGCGTCGGGCCGCGGGTGTACTGGCTCGGCAAGGCCTCCCCGCGCTACCGCGAGCAGGACGTGCTGGAGTGGCTGGAACGGAACGCCGCATGAGCGTTCGGAAGACCCCCGGTGGTCGCTGGCGCGGGGTGGTGAAGTCGGGCAGAGAGCAGGTCGCGAGCAAGACCTTCGACACGCGGCGCGAGGCTATGGCGTGGGTGGCCCGAGAGCGAGCCGCCCTGGCCGGTGGCGTAGATCCTCGAGCCGGCCGGCGCACAGTTCGCACACTGCTTCCGGAGTGGCTGCAGGAGCGCGAGCACGCCGTCTCGCGGAAGACGTTCGTCTCCGACTCGGCGCTCCCCCGCCTCATGCCGCCGGCGCTGTCGGCTCTGCAGATCGGCGCGGTGACCGACCGCGAGGTCACGCGGGCGCTGATCGCGCTGAACAAGTCCGGCCTGGCGGAGTCGTCGGTGAAACGATTCCGGGCCTCATTGTCGGCGTTCTTCGCCTGGGCGGTCCGGGAGCGTCTGATCGTCGCCAACCCGGTGACCGGTACGCGCGTGCCCAAGGGCCGCGGCGTGCGCGCCGAGATCCGGCCTTTCGCCGAGGACGAGCTTGAGTCGTTCTACATGGCCGCATCCGCGCGGGACCAGCGGCTGGCCGACGTGCTGCTGATCGCGTCGTGGACGGGGCTTCGCTGGTCCGAGCTCCGGGAGGTTCGGGTCCGGGACTTCGTGCGAGTGCCGCTGCCGGTGCTCCTGGTCAGCCGGGCCGCCCCGGAAGGTGTCGAGGCCAAGGTGACCAAGTCCGGCAGGAGCCGCCGGGTGCCGGTCGCGGACCGCGTGCTTCCTCTCGTCCAGGCGTGCGCTGCAGGGAAGGGCCCGGACGATCTGCTGTTCACGACCCGGACCGGGCACCAACTGCACGCCTCAGCGGTCAAGCGGTCGGTCGCCTGGTCGACGGTCGCTCCCGGCCGACGCATCCACGACCTGCGGCACACCGCGGCGTGCCTGTGGCTGGCCAAGGGAGTGGACCCGGTGACGGTCCAGGCGTGGCTGGGGCACGAGTCGATCGCCACCACGAACATCTACCTGCACCATCTCGGCTCGTCGGCAGACCGGGCCGGACTGGAGCGTCTCAACGCGCTGGGGGGCGCGGGGGGTGCGCATTCGGAGAGGAACGTCGAATGACAAAGCGAGAACCCCGCCCCTGCGGTGGTGTTTCCGCTGGTGGGACGGGGTTTCGGTGTGGTGGAGCTGAGGGGATTCGAACCCCTGACCTTCTCATTGCGAACGAGACGCGCTACCAACTGCGCCACAGCCCCAGGGTGTCCGGCGAGCCCGACACCGCGTCGGAAAAGATATCACCTGGTCCGCGTCGGGCCGAATCGAGTCAGGAGCCGACGGCCCGCCAGGGCTCGTGCTCCACGGTGTCCTCCGGTGCCTCCGAAGCCGGGGGCTCGCCCACGAGCGCGGAGTCGGCCTCGTCTCGACCCGAGGTCCAGGTTCCCGGTGCTCCGAGGTCGATCGTCCGGACCGTGCGCGAGGCGCGGGCCTTGTTCACGTACGTCGGAAGCGTGACCGGCAGCGGATCCCAGAGGGAGCCACCGTCGACCGTCGCCGCGGCGACCGGGACAGCTTCACCGTCCGTCACGGGAATCTGCATCGCGTCGGCGCTCTCCGGGCCGTGCGCATCGGCCAGAGCCGCCTGGTGGGCCGAGCCGTAGGCAGAGTCCACACGGACCGCCCGCCGCGGCGGTGTCCCGGGGGCGGCGGAGTCGGCCTTGGGTGCCCAGTGCGCGTCGTTCTCCCGACGCACCTGGCGACGACACAGGGCGAGGAAGACCACGGTCAGCGCGACCGGGACGACCACGCTCCACCACGGCACGACGAGAAGCGTGGCCAACGCGGCCACAGCCACGTCTGCCATCAGAAGCACGGAGGTGACCCGCCGCCGGCGACGGGCCGCAGCTCGGGCGGCCGCGCGGCGTACAGCCATGTCGGCTCGCCGGGGGCGATCAGGTGCAGCGGGCGACTCTTCGGGGTCGCGACGCGCGAGAACCCGCATCGCGGTGGAGAACCGGTCGACGGAACGGGCGGGTGCGGCATCATCGTGGTGCTTGACGGCCTTGGGTATCAAGTAGACGGCCCACGCCACCGCAAGTACCACGAAAATGATTCCTGACAAGTCCACGAGACCACCGTAGAAGCGTCAATGGAAAAGCGGCCGCAGGCGTGGCGGTGTGTCGCGAGACAACTAATGTGACAGATGTGATTACGGACTCGACTGGGGTCCTTCTGTCTTGAACCGGCGCAGGAGCCCGCCGGGACAGTCCTCGACGGTGAGCGCGAACAACCGATGGTCTCGCCATGCCCCGTCGATGTGAAGGTAGCGGGGGGCGTACCCGTACTCATGGAAACCAAGCTTTTCCACGACCCGGAGACTGGCTGTGTTCTCGGGCCGGATCGCGATCTCGATGCGATGAAGACCGACCTCGAACAGGCAGTGGTCGACCGCCAAGGCGACTGCGGTCGGGATGAACCCTTGCCCGGCCTGGCGTTGGTCGACCCAGTAGCCGATCTGGGCCCACCTCGCCGAACCACCCACGATGTTGCTGACCGTGAGCTGCCCCGCGAAATCGTCGTCGATGGTGACCGCGAAGGGCAGCGCACGACCGGCGCGCGCCTGACGTCGCAGGTCCCGGACCATCGCCCGGAAGCTCGCGGGCGCCGACGTGTCGCCAGGAGGCACCGTCGCCTCCCACGGAGTAAGCCACTCCCGGTTGCGGCCGCGCACCTCGCGCCAGGCCTCGGCGTCGTGTATCGAGAGCGGTCGCAGGCCCACCCGGCCGGACCTCAGGCTCACCGGCCAACCCCGGGTCAGTGGTCGCTCCCGGTGATCTGTTCGACGGCGTGCCTCAGCAGCGGTACGACGACCGCGAGGCCGTCCTTCACGCCTCCGCGCGAGCCGGGGAGGTTCACGACGAGCGCGTTGCCGGACACGCCGGCCAGTCCCCGCGACAGCGCCGCCGTGGGAACCCCCTTCGACCCGCCGTACGCCCTGATCGCCTCGGCGATGCCGGGGACCTCGCGATCGAGCAACGGTCTCGTCACCTCGGGAGTGAGGTCGGTCGGCGTGAGGCCGGTGCCGCCCGTGGTCAGCACGGCCCGTGCGCCCGACTCCACCGCGGACCTGATGGCCGCGCCGACCGGCTCCCCGTCGGGCACGACGACCGGGCCGGTCACGTCGAAGCCGAGCCCGGTCAGGGCGTCCACGATGAGTGGACCGGTGGTGTCTTCGTACACCCCTGCGGCCGCGCGGTTGGACGCGGTGATCACCGTCGCTTTCACGAGCGCGACCAGTCGCCGCTCTTGCCGCCGCTCTTGGACTCCACCCGCACGTCGGTGATGACGGCGCCCTTGTCGACAGCCTTCACCATGTCGACGACGGTCAGACCCGCGACGGAGACCGCCGTGAGCGCCTCCATCTCGACACCGGTGCGGTCGGTCGTCTTCACGGTGGCGATGATCGCCACCCCATCGTCCTCGACCTCCAGGTCGACGGTGACGCCCGAGATCGCGAGAGGGTGGCACAGGGGGACCAGCTCAGGTGTGCGCTTGGCCGCCATGATGCCCGCGACCCGGGCGACGCCCAGGGCGTCGCCCTTCGGCACGCCCTCGCCGCGGAGCAGACGGACCACGTCGGACGAGACGAGCACCCGCCCGGATGCTACGGCGACGCGAGCGGTCACGTCCTTGGCTGAGACGTCGACCATGCGAGCCGCGCCCGACTCGTCGACATGGGTCAGACCCTGCTCGTCCACGTCAGAAGTCCCTGTCCAGCACCATGACCTGCACCATCGAACCGGGGTCGACCTTCGTCGTCTCCTCAGGTACGACGATCAGGGCGTTCGCCTCGGCAAGGTCCCCGACCAGGTGGGACCCGTGGCCACCCACCGGCGCGACCCGTGCACCCTGGTTGTCGATCTCGAACTGGGCCCGCACGAACTGCCGCTTGCCCGGCGCCGACGAGAACCCCTTCTGGCACACGGCGCGCACGAGCGGCCGGCGATAGGGCGTGCGCCCCATCAGCAACCGGATCGCCGGCACGACGAACACCTCGAAGGACACGTACGAGGAGACCGGGTTCCCGGGCAGCGTGAAGATCGGGGTGGCGTCCTCGCCGACCACACCGAAGCCCTGGGGCTTCCCGGGCTGCATGGCGACCTCACCGAACTGCACGGTGCCGAGCTCGCCCAGCACCTCCTTCACGACGTCGTACTGGCCCTTGCTCACCCCGCCACTGGTCACCACCAGGTCGGCGCGGACGAGCTGGTCGCTCAGGGCATCGGTGAACTCCTGCGGGTCGTCGGAGACGATGCCTACGCGGTACGGGATCGCGCCGGTGTTGCGGGCAGCGGCGGCGAGCATGTAGGAGTTCGCGTCGTAGATCGAGTCGTGCCCCAGAGCCATGCCCGGCTCGCGAAGCTCGGAGCCGGTTGACATGATCACGACCCGCGGCCGCGGAGCCGAGCGCACCTGGGCCCGGCCGACGGACGCGAGCAGCCCGAGCTGGCGAGGTCCCAGCACCGTGCCTTCGTCGAGCAGCACGTCGCCGGTCTGGATGTCCTCACCGCGGCGGCGGATGTGCTGGCCCGGCGTCGGTGCCTGCTGGATGCGCACCGTGGCGACGCCGCCGTCGGTCCACTCGACCGGGACGATCGAGTCCGCGCCCTGGGGCACCGGCGCCCCGGTCATGATGCGGACCGCAGTCCCCGGCGAGAGCGCGAACACCTGGGTCTGACCCGCCGCCGCCTCACCGACGACCGGCAGGTGGACCGGGTGGTCCTCCGACGCGGTCGCCACGTCCTCGAAGCTCACCGCGTAGCCGTCCATCGCGGAGTTGTCGAACCCCGGGAGGTCCACCGTGGAGACGATGGTCTCGGACACGGGCAGTCCCAACGCCTCGAGCAGCGGCTGGTCGTACGGTTGCAGCGGCGTCAGCGACTCCAGGATCCGCTCGATGTGCTCGTCGACCGTGCTCCAACGGTCGGTGGGAAAGCTCGTGGGGGCACGCATGGCCAAACCCTAACCCGCACCCAGCCTCGCGCCCGGTTCCACACGACCGGCCCCGTCCCGGGGCGCGTCGAGCTCGACGTCGCCCACGAGGATCACGTCCTTGCCGAAGGTCCAGTCGCCGTGCACGACGAACGAGGTCGCCCGGCGCGCCGACGGCACTCCCTCGGGGAACCGCTGGTCGAAGTCCTGCATCAGCTTGTAGAACTTCGAGTCGAGATCCACGAACGGGACCTTCTCCGGATGCTGCTCGAGCACGTACCCGTCGCCTAGCTCGTAGCAGTCCGAGCGCAGCACGAGCAGGTCGTTGGTCGTCTTCACCGGCACGAAGCGGTCGCGGCCGACCTCGATCGTCGTCGCGCCGTCGAAGACCTCGATCGCCGCACCCATGGCGGCCTCGATCTGGATCACCTCGGGGCTGCTGGAGTCAGCCGGGTCCACCGTCTTGGTGTTCTTGATCATCGCGAGGCCGAGGATGCCGTCGCGACGGTCGAGCTCATCGCGCATTGCCTCGAGGTTGAACCAGAGGTTGTTGGTGCTGGCGTACCTGTGGCGGGACAGGTCCGCGAGCGCCTCCTTGTCCTCGTCGAGCGTCTGGGCCGTCTCGCGCAGGATGATCCGGCCGTCGCTCTTGCGCGTCGCGAAGTGCCCGCCCTTGCGGTCGGACGCCGTACGTCGCACCGCCTCGATCGCGAAGGGCGCCCCTGACTGCGCGAACCACCCGGCCACCCTGGGGTCGGGCACCGCACCCAGGTTGTCGGAGTTCGACACGAAGACCTGGGTGTAGCCGGCGTCGATGAGCTGCTGGAGAAGGCCGGTGCCCCGGAGCGCGGTGTAGATGTCGCCGTGGCCCGGAGGGCACCACTCGAGGTCGGGTTCCTTCTCCCAGGTCACCGGGGTCAGGTCGTCGGCTCGTAGCTTCGGCTCCTTGTTCTGGAGGAACTCGAGCGGCAGCCCGTCCACGGCCAAGTCCGGGTAGGGCGCCAGGGCCGCCATCGTGTCGGCCGAGGTGCGGAAACTGTCCATGAAGATCAGCGGCAGCCGCGCGTCGTGCTGCTTCCGAACGGCGAGTACCTGCCGAGCGATGACGTCGAGGAAGGTGAGCCCACCCCGGACCTCGAGCAGGGACTTCGCGCGGTCCATGCCCATGGAGGTGCCGAGGCCCCCGTTGAGCTTGATGACGACCGTCGTACCGATCGCGTCGTGCGCGGCCTGGTCGCTCACCTCGACGTCGGCGAGGGCCTCCATGTCGATGGGTTCGATCGTGGACTCCGGAACCATCCCGGACTCGCCGCTCTCCACCAGCCGGTAGTAGTGGGCGAACACGTCGATGGCGACCGGGTCGACCCCGGCCTCCTGCATCTTCTTGCGTGCCTGCTCGAGACCCTCGTCGCTCATGCTCAGATGCTATGGGGTCCGGGAGGGCGGCTGCAGTGCAGGCGGTGCCAGGGTCGGGCCGGGGCCACCTGGCCAGCCCTGCACCACGGCCGAGCGCTCGTGGAGGGAAGCTCCACCGCCCAGTCCGCCGGGGGCGTCGTGGTCCAGGCACGGGCGTGCGGCCACAGCCACCGCGCCCTTCCCCGCGCCGCGAGGATCCGGGCCACGATGACACCCCGCCTCGGTATGTCCGGCCCGGTCACCCTGAAGACCTCCAGCCCCGCGTCGCGGAACCGGTTCTCACGATCGACGTCCGCGCTGTGACGAGCAGCGGACCTGTGGTCGGCGCCGTCGAACTCTCCGACCACTCCGGCGACGGGATCGAGCAGGTCGGCGATGCCGAGCAGCCTCCCGCCCCTGTCGAAGACCGGCTGGTTGACCAGGGGACGGGGCAGCCCCGCATCGAGCTGCCAGATGAGGCGCAGTCTCGTCTCGTTGGGAGATCGGCTGTCCTCGCTCGCAAGCTCGAGGGCTTCCCGCACCTGGGGCACTCCGTTCACACCGCCCATCGTGTCGACGTACTCGACCAGCTGCTGGATCGACGAGAGCTCCGCGGCAGCCATCATGTCCACGGCCACCACGGCTTCACGGACATCAGGCGCGGCCCGAGCCTCGTCGAAGAGGGCGCGCAGTGGCCGCGTGCACGGGATGCCGGAGCGCCTGGTCAGCTCGCCTGGGACCATCCGGTCGCGTACCACGCGAGCGTGCTCGTCCTTCGTCAGCTGGGCAAGGTCACCGACCCACAACGGGACCGGCACTCGCGTGCGACCATCTGTGGCGAGCCCGTCGAAGAACGCGGCACCGAGCAGGCGACACGCCGCCCATCCGGTCACCGCGCCGCCGGGCGGAAGGCGCATCGACTTTTCCAGGATCCGTTGCTCCGGGAGCTCGTCGGTGACGCCGACTGGGACGTAGTAGCCCTTCGACGTACGCCGCCAGCGGGGTCCGGCAGCGGCCGCCTTGGTGGACCCCGCCACTCCTCGCGGGTCCACCCGGACCGGGACGCACCAGGCCGCTCGGCGGGTCACAGCACGGATCCCAGCGATGACGACCTGCACGCATGGCGGAATGGTGGCGTGGATCGCGGGAGGCCCGCTCTCCTCATCCACAGGGCAAGGTGGCCCGTGACCGGGCCCTATGAGCGCCACGGGGGCAGTCGGTCATCCAGGTCGTCCCCGGCCGGCGACCGAGGTAGCGTGCCCGGCATGGCCGCAGTTTCCCAGGCAGTGGCGCAGAAGGTCGCCCTGCGCGACCAGCTCCTCACCGTGCGCCGACGCCACTCGCTCGCCGAGGCACGCGAGGACGCGGAAGCGATCGCGACGCACCTGCTGCAGTCTCCCGAGGTACGACGGGCAGCAACCCTCGCGGTCTACATCTCCCTGCCGAAGGAGCCGGGCACCGGCCCGCTCATCGAGCAGCTGCACGCCCTGGGCCGGCGCCTCATCCTGCCGCTGCTCCTGCCCGACAACGACCTGGACTGGGCGGTCTACGAGGGGCCGCAGGCCCTGGTCCCGGCCAGCCGTGGCCTGCTCGAGCCCGCCGGGCCGCGGCTCGGCCCGGACGCGATCGCGACCGCGGACGTCGTGCTCTGCCCGGGCCTCGCGGTGGACCGTCGCGGGATCAGGCTCGGCCGGGGCGGAGGTTCCTACGACCGTGCCCTGGCGAGGGTGCCTGTCGGGACCTTCGTCTGCACGCCGCTCTACGAGGGCGAGCTGCTCGACCTGGTCCCGGCCGAGGACCACGACCGGCCCGTCACGGCCGTGGTCACGCCGGAGGGTGTCACCCGTTTCGGGCCGGGACCAGCTTGAGGGTGTCCTCGGCGGCGTCTTCGACCGCCTTGCGCGAGAAGTCCCACGGCAACGTGTCACCCTCGACCCAGAGCTTCGTCTGGTCCACGTAGTGGCTGTCGAAGGGGTGTCCTGAGGCTCCGGTGAGGTTGACCCAGCGGGAGTCGTCGAGGTTCGCCAGGGAGACGACCATGCGCATCGACGGCGCCTCGGTCACCTCGTAGCCCTTCGCGGCGTTCCAGCCCGTCGCATCCACGATGCCCTCGCCACCGCCCACCTCGTAGCCGCCCCGGTTGAACAACCACCGGACGATGCCGACATCGGACTGCCCGAGGGACTGGTTCTCGAGGTTCATGCGGTGGATGTGACCCCAGGTCCAGTCGGAGGCCCTCCTGGCCTGGCGGCGCACCAGCTCGTCGCGGGCCTTGGCCATCGCCTGGTACAGGATGTCGTCGCGAGTCTCCACGACGGTCTGGGTGTCGACGTCGTCCCACCATGGGTTGTCCGGGTCCTTCAGCAGCCGCCGCATCACCTCGAACCAGCGATCGCTGCCGTCGGGCCAGACCGACTCCTGGAGCTGGTCGTGGAAGGTCATCGCGAGGGTGTTGCGCCAGACCGCGTTGTAGTAGGCGGCGGCTGCGGAGTCCGGGCGCTGCTCGTAGTCCCACGTCTCGAGCAGCCGCTGCCCCGCAGAGAGGTACTGCGACGGCATGAAGACCCGGCGCAGGTAGGGCACGAAGGTCGGCGCGAAGCCGTTGCGCGTGTCGAGCTGGATCCGTGCCATGTCGTCCACGCTCAGCCGCTGCTTGCGCTCGAGCAGATCGGCGATCCGCTCGCTGCGGTACCCGTAGGAGGACGGGCTCCCGAGGTAGTACGGGTAGTCACCGTCGACGACGGGCTGGTTCGCGGTGACGACCTTGCCGTCCTCGGGGTCGAGCAGGCTGGGCAGTGCGTTGAACGGGACGTACTTCCCGGTCCAGTCGTCGGCCGAGAGCCAGCCTTCGGCCGGGTAGTCACCCGTGCGTCCGGACTTGCGGATCGGGATCAGGCCGGGGGCCTGGTAGCCGATGTGGCCGTCCCGGTCGGCGTACACCATGTTCTGCGAGGGCGCCGCGAACTCCCGGGCTGCGGCGCGGAACTCCTTCCAGTCCGTAGCCCGGTCGAGCATGAACAGCGCGTCGGCGCTCCGGTTCGGCTTCAGCGCGGTCCACGCGAGAGCCACCGCGTAGCCGTTGCCCCGCTCCGGAGCGCTGGGATCGACCTCGGCGTTCGCCCCGACCGTGCTCAGCTGCGGGGAGACGTCGGAGAGCAGCGGGCCGTGCTTCGTTGCACGGACGGTGAAGGTGAACGGCTCGTCCGCTCCCTGGACCTCGATGGTCTCCTGGTGCATCCGGAGCGGCAGCTTCTTGCCGTCGTACTCGTAGGAGCGTCCCTCGACCTTCTCGAGGTAGAGGTCGACCACGTCGGGGGCGAGGTTCGTGAAACCCCAGGCGACCTGCTGGTTGTGGCCGATGACGACACCGGGAAGCCCGGCGAAGGTGAACCCCGAGACGTCGAAGGGGCAGGCCTTCGTGACCTCCCGGCAGTGCAGGCCCATCTGGTACCAGGTCCCCGGCACCGAGATGCCCAGGTGGGGGTCGTTGGCGAGGATCGGTTCTCCCGTGGTGCTGTGCTGTCCGTCCACCACCCAGCCGTTGCTGCCGACGCCCTTGCCCTTGCCCACGAGCTGTGGCATCCGCTTCAGCCCCTTGTCGAGCCGCTCCAGCGCGCGCACCGTGCCCGCAGGAAGCGCCGGCCGGGTGGGCAGCCTCGTGCCACCGGCCTTGGCGTTCTGCTCGAACACGTCGTCCACGACGGCCCCCTGGTTCACGATCGGCCGGTGCCGACCGAAGGGGTACGACGGGTACAGCGCGTCGATCTCCTCCCGCGGGTGGTTGACCGACATGATCGCGCGCTGGATCTCCTCGGTCATGTTCTCGCGGAGGTCCCAGGAGATCGCCTTGAGCCACGACACCGAGTCCGCCGGCGTCCACTCCTCAGGGGCGTAGTTCACGCCGTTCAGCGCGAGCACGGAGTACTCGAGCGCGATCTGTTGCGGCTTGTGGGAGTCGAGGTAGGCGTTGACCCCCGCGCTGAACGCCTTGAGGTAGTCCAAGGTCTCGGGGCTGAGCAGGGACAGCTCCTGCTCGGCGACCCGCCGCCAGCCCATCGTGCGGATGTACATGTCCGTCTCGAGCGCGTCCTTGCCGAGCAGCTCGGAGAGGCGACCCGAAGTGACGTGTCGCCGGAAGTCCATCTCGAAGAACCGGTCCTGGGCCTGGACGTA
>DASVBF010000280.1:0-4800 GCA_036375975.1 Nocardioidaceae bacterium
TCGAAGGGCAAGACCGCCGGCCGCGGCACCAAGGGCAGCAAGGCTCGCAACCAGGTGCCCGAGAGCTTCGAGGGCGGCCAGATGCCGATCCACATGCGGCTGCCGAAGCTCAAGGGCTTCAAGAACCCCTTCAAGGTGGAGTTCCAGGTCGTGAACCTCGACCGTCTCGGCGAGCTCTTCCCGGAGGGCGGCACCGTCGGCGTCGACGAGCTGGTGAGCAAGGGTGCCGTCCGCAAGGGGCATCCCGTGAAGGTCCTCGGCTCGGGTGAGATCTCCGTCCCGCTCCAGGTGAGCGCCCACGCGTTCTCGGCGAGCGCCAAGGAGAAGATCGCCGCCGCGGGAGGCAGCACAACCGAGCTCTGACTCCCGGCCCCGGGCCAGGACAACTCGGACAGAACAGGCAGCAGGGGCGTGGACGGCGCGAGCCGGCTGCGCCCCTGCTGGTATCCACCGGGCACTGCGCAGCATCGGTCAGACCGTGGCTTTCGTGCCTGTTAGGCTTCCGGGGTTCCGCCGTTGTGGCGGCGATACCCGCACGTCAAGAAAGAGGACCAGGTGCTAGGCGCTTTCGCCAACGCGTTCCGGACGCCGGACCTGCGACGCAAGCTGTTGTTCGTCCTGCTGATCATCACGATCTTCAGGCTCGGCTCCCAGGTGCCCGCGCCAGGTGTGAACGTCACCAACGTCCGCGCCTGCTTCCAGCAGGTCTCGAACGAGGGCATCTACGGCCTGATCAACCTGTTCTCCGGCGGTGCGCTGCTCCAGCTGACGATCTTCGCGCTCGGCATCATGCCGTACATCACCGCGAGCATCATCCTCCAGCTTCTCGTCGTCGTGATCCCGCGCCTCGAGCGGCTCAAGGAGGAGGGCCAGGCGGGGCAGACCAAGATCACGCAGTACACCCGCTACCTCACCCTCGCGCTGGCCATCCTCCAGGCCACCGGCATCTCGGCGCTGGCCCGCAGCCGGAACCTGATCCAGGGGTGTGACCAGCCGCTGCTCTACAACGAGCAGGCGCTGTCGACGATGGTCATCATGGTCATCACGATGACCGCGGGCACCGCGGTGATCATGTGGCTGGGGGAGCTGATCACCGAGCACGGCATCGGCAACGGCATGTCGCTGCTCATCTTCACGCAGGTGGTCGCGACCTTCCCCACCTCCCTCTGGGCGGTGAAGACTGCGAACGGCTGGCTCACCTTCGCCATCGTGCTCGCCGTGGGACTCGTGGTCGTCGCTGCGGTCATCTTCATGGAGCAGGCTCAGCGGCGGATCCCGGTGCAGTACGCCCGGCGCATGGTGGGCCGCAAGATGTTCGGCGGCTCCTCGACGTACATCCCGCTCAAGGTGAACCAGGCCGGCGTCATCCCGGTCATCTTCGCCTCCAGCCTGCTCTACCTGCCGACGATGGCCTCCCAGTTCGCCGGCCAGGGGTCGTGGCTGAACAGCATCGTGCAGGCCTACTTCGTCCGCGGAGACCACCCGATCTACATGGCGGTGTACTTCGCGCTGATCATCTTCTTCACCTACTTCTACGTCGCGATCACCTTCAACCCAGCGGAGGTCGCCGACAACATGAAGAAGTACGGCGGCTTCATCCCCGGGATCCGGGCGGGCAAGCCGACCGAGGAGTACCTCTCCTACGTCCTGTCCCGCATCACTGCCCCCGGCTCGCTCTACCTCGGTCTGGTGTCGCTGATCCCGCTGATCGCCTTCGGCCTGGTCGGCGCCAACCAGAACTTCCCCTTCGGCGGCACCTCGATCCTGATCATGGTCGGCGTCGCCCTCGACACGGTGAAGCAGATCGAGAGCCAGCTGCAGCAGCGCAACTACGAAGGATTCCTCCGCTGATGAACCACCCCACGAGATCTCCGCTCACGAGTCCGCAGGGGCCCCGGGCATGAGGCTGATCCTGATGGGCCCGCCGGGCGCCGGGAAGGGCACCCAGGCAAAGGTGGTCTCCGGCCGTCTCGGCATCCCCACGATCTCCACGGGCGACATCTTCCGCGCCAACGTGTCCGAGGGGACTCCGCTCGGCCTCGAGGCCAAGCGCTACATGGACGCCGGCGACTACGTCCCCGACGAGGTCACCAACGGGATGGTCCGCGACCGGCTCGCGCAGTCCGACGCATCGAACGGGTTCCTGCTCGACGGCTACCCCCGCACGGTGGCCCAGGTCGAGGAGCTCGACTCGATGCTCGCCGACGCCGGCACGTCGCTCGACGCCGTCGTCGTGCTCACGGTCAACGACGAGGAGCTCGTGCAGCGGCTGCTCAACCGGGCCGAGACCGAGGGGCGCAGCGACGACAGCGAAGAGGTCATCCGGCACCGCCAGGACGTCTACAACCAGCAGACCGCGCCGTTGCTTGCCGTCTACGCCGACCGCGGGCTCCTCGTGGAGGTCGACGGAATGGGCGGCGTGGACGAGGTCAGCGACCGGATCTTCGCCGCGCTGGACAAGGTGCGGGGCTCGGCGGCGAGCTGATCGGGGTGTTCAAGGAGCGAGGCGTCGAGATCAAGACGTCGGAGCAGATCGAGCGGATGCGGGTGGCCGGGCTCGTCGTGGCGGAGACCCTGGAGCTGCTCCGCAAGACGGTCCGTCCGGGGATGACCACCCTGGAGCTCGACCAGGTCGCCGAGGACAACATCCGCTCGTCGGGGGCCACGCCCTCCTTCAAGGGCTACCACGGGTTCACCGGCAGCATCTGCGTCTCGGTGAACGACGAGGTGGTCCACGGCATCCCCGGTGACCGGGTCATCCAGGAGGGTGACGTGGTCTCCATCGACTGCGGGGCGATCGTCGACGGGTGGCACGGTGACGCGGCGCTCACCGTGGCGGTGGGCGAGATCCCCGATGAGGCTCGGGAGCTGATGCGGGTCACCGAGGAGTCGATGTGGCGAGGGTTCGCCGCGGCGCGCCTCGGGGGCCGGGTCACCGACATCTCCCACGCGGTGGAGAGCTACGTGCGCGAGCAGGGCGCGTTCGGGATCATCGAGGACTACGTCGGACACGGCATCGGCAGCGCCATGCACCAGCCGCCGAACGTCCCGAACTACGGCCGTCCGGGCCGCGGGCCGAGGCTGGTCGAGGGGCTTGCCCTCGCGGTCGAGCCGATGGTCGTGCTCGGCGACCAGTCGACCCACGTGCTCCCGGACGACTGGACGGTCAAGACCGACGACGGCTCGTTGGCTGCCCACTTCGAGCACACCTTCACGCTGACCCCGCGCGGCGTCTGGGTCCTCACCGCGCTCGACGGCGGAGAGGCCAAGCTCGCCGAGCTCGGGGTCCCCTTCGGCGGTTCCTGACCGGGTTGCGCGCATTCGCGTCGGCGATTATGGGATGGCGCGGTTGTCGCGTAGACTTGACCCTCGGCCCAACGTGGGCCTGTTTCGTGGTGCCCTGCGGCTGCCCGGTCATCGATGCGTCTCCCCGACTGGTCGGGGTCGCGTGCCGACCGGGATGGGGCTCCCCGGCGGGTTGCACGAGGTCCACGGGACCGCCCCCACAGGGCGGCCGGAGGTTCCCGGGCCACGGTAGACCAGTCATCAACAGATTGCGGAGGACATGCCGAAGAAAGAAGGCGTGATCGAGATCGAGGGGACTGTTGTCGAGGCTCTCCCGAACGCCATGTTCCGGGTCGAGCTGAGCAACGGCCACAAGGTCCTCGCCCATATCAGCGGCAAGATGCGTCAGCACTACATCCGAATCCTTCCCGAGGACCGCGTCGTCGTCGAGCTCTCGCCGTACGACCTGACCCGCGGGCGGATCGTCTACCGGTACAAGTAAGCAGAACCCCCGAGCAATCGGGTCTGTCAGCCGTCCATGGCACCGGCGTCGCACCTGCGTGACCCGGGGTCAAGCACACGAGAAGAGCTTCGAACATGAAGGTCAACCCGAGCGTCAAGCCGATCTGTGACAAGTGCAAGGTGATCCGTCGCCACGGCAACGTCATGGTCATCTGCGACAACCCTCGCCACAAGCAGCGCCAGGGCTGAGCACCGGCTCCGTCGTCTGCGAAGACAACTGAATCGGGCCCGAGACAGGGCTCACCGATCGTGACCGCTCATCCGTCACCTCCGTCCGTCGTACGACGGTCAGGGCCGGATGCGACCCCCGGGCCGGAGGCCGGGGCCCCGCCGAGGCGGGTGGGGACGCGGCACGAACAGACACCTCCGACGTACTGAAGGGAAACCGCCTTACATGGCACGCCTCGTTGGTGTGGACCTCCCGCGCGACAAGCGCATCGAGATCGCACTCACCTACATCTACGGCATCGGCCGTACCAGCGCCCAGCAGGTCCTGGCGAACACCGGGGTCGACCCCGACATGCGGGTTCACCAGCTGGGAGACGAGGAGCTGGTCAAGCTCCGCGACGAGATCGAAGCCAACTACAAGATCGAGGGTGACCTCCGTCGTGAGGTCCAGGCAGACATCCGTCGCAAGATCGAGATCGGCAGCTACCAGGGTCGCCGCCACCGTCAGGGCCTCCCGGTCCGCGGTCAGCGCACCAAGACCAACGCGCGCACCCGCAAGGGTCCCAAGCGCACCGTCGCCGGCAAGAAGAAGGCCAAGTGATTCCTGGACCGGCACATCACGCCGTTCCGCTGTCACGGGTCCTCCAGATCACGCTTAACCAGACAATCCTCAGGAGTAACTGAATGCCTCCCAAGAGCCGTCAGGCTGCCGGCGCCAAGAAGGTGCGCCGCAAGGAGAAGAAGAACGTCGCCCAGGGCGAGGCTCACATCAAGAGCACGTTCAACAACACGATCGTCACGATCACCGACCCGACCGGTGCGGTG
>DASVBF010000327.1:0-2223 GCA_036375975.1 Nocardioidaceae bacterium
CAGCCACCCCACCACCTGCGGGAAGGTGGAACGGTTCCAGCAGACCCTGAAGAAGTGGCTACGCACCCAGCCGGTCCAGCCGACCACCATCGCCGAGCTACAGACACTGATCGACGGCTTCGTCGCGATCTACAACCAGCAGCGGCCGCACCGGTCCCTGCCGCACCGGGCCACCCCGGCCACGGTCTACGCCGCACGACCGAAAGCCGCCCCCGGCGACCGCAGCGCCGACGCACACGCCCGCGTCAGGACCGACCACATCGACTCCGGCGGCAAGGTCACCCTGCGCTACGGCAGCCGGCTCTACTCCATCGGCATCGGCCGAACCCACACCCGAACCCGCGTCCTGATCCTCGTCGAGGACCTCGACATCCGCATCATCGACGCCGCCACCGTAGATCTCCTCCGCGACCTGGTCCTCGACCCCACCAAGCGCTACCAAGCAACCGGAAGACCACCCGGACCACCCCCGAAACGGCAATGAGCCCGAACCCACGATCGTGGGTTCGGGCTATGCCGATGTCTTGAGACATCACATTCGCGGGTCGGGCACCATTCGCACCCACGTCTATCCGCCGTCTGACGGCCGGGCATGACTTTCACGGACATGCCGAGATCCGGAATCCCTCGGTGGCTGCACCCGGCCGGGTTCGAGGACTCGGCAGAGGGGCTCATCCTCACCGGGTGAAGCAAGCGCACTCGTCTGGGGTGATGCTCATTGGGTGGGCCGAGTGACCCGAGGAGGAAGCGATGACGACTCATGCGACAGCTACCCCGATTCCCCCTGGGATCGAGATTCCGGACGAGGTGCAGACCCGGTTGGGGACGTTGCGGTTCTTCGACGGGTTCCCCGACGATGCGACGACGCAGACGCTGTTCGACAATCTGGACTTCCAGCGGGCGGTGCAGGCGTACCTGCTGGGGCTGGCGCCGGTGGCCATGGCGGTGATGCGTAAGGCTCTCCTGGCGTGGGGACCGGCGAACTCGACGATGGTGATGTGGGAGGACCTGGTCCACCCGCGCTTCATCGGGCTGGTGTACAACACGAGCACGTCGTACAACTACGTGTGGGTCGACCTTCACGACGGCCCCCTCGTCTTGGAGATTCCGCCCAATGTGTACGGCGGGGCCGACGACCATTGGTGTCGCTGGGTCGTCGACGTCGGCCTCACCGGACCCGACAAAGGGCACGGCGGCAGGTACCTGTTCTTGCCTCCTGGTTATGAGGGCGAGGTCCCGGACGGCTACTTCGTGGTGCGACCGCGCACCTACGGCAACTTCCTCCCCTGTCGCGGGTTCCTCGACGAGCACGGTGACCCGCGTCCCGCGGTCGAGGTGATCAAGGCGAACACCAGGATCTACCCGCTCGCGGAAGCTGAGGACCCGCCGCCGATGCGTTTCGTGAACGTCTCCGCCGAGCCGATGTGCGCGGTGCCACCGGCTGGCGACCAGTTCTGGGACCTGCTCAACCAGGTGGTGCAGTCCGAGCCGCCGGAGTCAGCCGACCCGCTCACCCTGGGGATGTTCGCCTCCATCGGGATCCAGCACGGCAAGCCGTTCGATCCCGGCGACAAGATGCGCGCGATCCTGACCGAGGCCGCAGCGGTCGGCAACGCGACCGCACGGGCACTGACCTACCGGTTCCGCCAACGGGAGGCCTACTACTACCACGACGGAAACTGGCGGACCGCCTTCCTGGGCGGCTACCGGTGCGAGGACAATGGCGCCGCGCTGCTCGACTCCGCCGCGGCCCTCTACTTCTGGGGCGGCTCCACGAGTCCGGCGATGGGGGAGAAGATGGTCGGGACCGGGTCGCAGTACGCCCTGGCCTTCGTCGACACGACGCAGGCTGCGTTCGACGGCGCCAGGAGCTACCGGCTGCACGTCCCGCCGAACGTCCCAGTCAACAACTTCTGGTCGGTCCTGGTCTACGACACTCAGGCCCGGTCCATGCTGCAGACCGACCAGGAGTGGCCGTCGGTGACCAGCCAAGACAAGGACCTCATCACCAACGCGGACGGCTCCGTCGACATCTACATCGGCCCCGAACCGCCAACCCGTGCCCACAACTGGATCCAGACGGTGCCCGGCAAGAGCTGGTTCGCCATGTTCCGGCTCTACGGGCCCTTGGAACCGTGGTTCGACAAGACCTGGAGGCTCCCCGACATCGAACCGGTCGCATAGCAGGGCGCCCCTGGGACCGGGCCCAGCTCTGATCGGTAC
>DASVBF010000359.1:0-4292 GCA_036375975.1 Nocardioidaceae bacterium
CGTGCCTTCCGGCGCTCACGCCCGGACGAGCGCGCTCGCGTTGAGCTCGCGGTGGTGCCCGACACCGGCGATGGTGAGGGTGATCTCGAGCTCGGCGAGGAGCGTTCGGAGCATGTGCCGGACGCCGTCCTCCCCTCCGAGCGCCAGGCCGTGCACGTACGGGCGGCCGATGACGACAGCCTCGGCCCCCAGGGCCAGCGCCCGGAAGGCGTCGGTCCCCGTGCGGACACCCGAGCCGAACAGCACGGCGAGCTTGCCGCCGACGGCATCCGCGATCCGCGGCAGGACGCGAATTGTCCCGGCGACGCCCGGACCGCGCCGCCCGCGCTCATTCGAAACAACGACACCGTCGAAGCCACGGCGGACCGCCATCCGCGCGTCCGGAACGTTCTGGATGCCGCCGAGGACGATCGGCCCGTCCCAGGACTTGCGGATCGCCGCGAGCGCCTCCCAGCCCTGCCCGGGCTGCGGGGGAGAGAGCACGAGGTGGGTGCACCCGGTTGCCCGCGCGCGGGTGAGTAGCACGGGGTCGACGCCGTCCCCGTCCGGCCAATCCAGGCCGAACCACCGCGAGCCGTTTGGGGCGGCCACGGCGACCTCCTCGGGCGACTTGCTCGCTCGCGACGAGTGGACGTATGTCAGCTCCAGCCCCGCTGCCGCCCGGGCGGTGGCGATCTCGCCGGCGGGGTGCACCAGGGCCTGACGCCCGACCGGGCCGAGGATGACCGGGGCCGGCATCGCCACGCCGAGCACCGTCGTGCTGAGGTCGCGCTCGTCGCGGTCGATGAACATCCGCGGGACGATCCGCCACGCGGACAGTGCCCGCGCGTTCGCTCGCACTGCCGCGGCGCCGCCCGCCCAAGTGAGCAGATGCCGGCGCGCGGCCTCGGACAGCACGTCCTCCGCAGCGGCCTCGAGGTCGGACAGGTTCGTGGTGAAGATCGGCTCGATGTCCGCGGTCATCCCGGCGATGTAGATCTCGGACTGGTAGCTGCCGAACGGGGCGCCCGGGCCGACGGGGAGCGGCGACTTCGCGGGGAGCTTGGGAGTCGCAGTGTCGGGCGCCACCCGGGGCGCGGCGAGCGCGGGCGGCGCGATGAGGGTCGCTGCCGCAGTCGCGGCGGCCACCTCGAGAAACTGACGACGAGTGTGCTCGGGCATGTCTGGGCTCCGTTTCAGCGCGCGCGGGTCAGGGAGGAACGGGAAAGGGTGCGATGCGTGCGGTGACGCGCCTTCCGGACCTCCTCTTCGAGCTCGTGGACGAGGCTCCGCATGACCCGCCGGGTGCCCCTCTGCCCGTCCAGCGCGAGTCCGTACAGGTACGGCCGGCCGATGAGCACCGCGTCGGCGCCGAGCGCCAGCGCCTTGAAGGCGTCGCGGCCCGTGCGGATCCCGGAGTCGAAGAGCACGGGCATCGAGCCGTCGACCGCCTTGACGATCGGACCGAGCGCGTCGAGCGAAGCGATCGCCCCGTCGACCTGACGTCCGCCGTGATTCGAGACGACGATGCCGTCGATCTTGTGCCGGACGGCAAGCCTGGCGTCGCGTGGGCTCTGGATCCCCTTGAGCAGGATCGGGCCATCCCAGTTCGCCCGGATCAGCGGCAACCTCTTCCAGTTCAGGCCGGGGTTCTGGAAGACGCGTGCGAATGCGACGCCGGCCGCCAACGGGGCAACCTCTGCCGGCACGGGCATGTGCTTACGCTGGAAGACCGGGTCGCTCGTGTAGTTCGCGATGCCCTTGTTCTCGAGGAAGGGTGAGTACCCGAGATCCAGGTCGATCGGCCGCCAGCCGAGCAGCGTCGTATCCAGCGTGATGACCAGATGGGTGTAGCCGGCCGCCTTGGCCCGGCGCAGGAAGGACACCACCAGCTCATCATCCGTGGGCCAGTAGAGCTGGTACCAGCGCGAGCCGTCGCCGTTGGCCGCCGCCACCTCCTCCATCTTGTAGGCGCCTTGCGTCGAGTGCACGTAGGTCAGCCCGAGCTCGGCCGCCGCGCGGGCGCTGGCGAGGTCGCCGTCCGGATGCGCGAGCGTCTGCACGCCGACCGGCGCGAAGAGGACCGGCGCAGGCATGCGCGTCCCCAAGATGGTGGTGGAGAGATCAACCTTCGACGGCTTGCGGCCCGTGCGCCGCTTGACCTTCCAACGCCGGAACGACGCGGCGTTGGCGCGCGTGGTGTCGCGGTCCCCCGCCCCGGCGCGGATGTACGCGAGGGCCTCGGGGCTCAGGTTCTTGGTGGCTTCCGCCTCCAGCTGCGAGAGGTCGCCGGGGATAGCCAGTTCCTTCATCGTCACGTCAGGCAAACGAGCCGCCCAGCCGTCTGGCTACGGGTTCGGTCTGAACGTTCGCTCGTCCGCACGGTTGCACCGATCGGTTGAGCATGAAGCGCTCCCGTCGCTGGCTGGAACTCAGGTCGGAGGTTGTGTCGACCGAGTTCGAGGTTGCGCTGGACCAGGGCGGGAGTCTGGATGACCTCTCCGCCGTGGGTGCCGAGGTCGAGGCAGTGATGATTGCCGCGATGAACGACCGGGGCTGGTTGATGCGGAGGGCGTGGGTGCACCGGCGGTACTTGCGGAGCCTTCGTCGTGGTTCAGGCGGCGTGACGCCCTCATCGCAAAGGCACTCGACAGCCTGGATGACGCCGACGACTGACGTCCGACCATCGGCATGACCGCTTCACGGCAGCTGAGCGCGTCGCTCCTCATACTTCTCCACATGGACCAGGAACAGCGAGTCGCCGACCTCTTGCAGAAGTACCGCGACACCCTTCTCGCCATGCATGAGTGCCGTGTCTTGGCAGGTGGCGACCCTCGCCGATGGAATCGGCTGGTGGACAAGATGCAGGCCTTTCACCTGGAACTGCGCGAGACATCCGAGGGCCGAGACGGCATCACTTCGCTCATCGGCGACGAGTGCGTCACGGTGCGCCAGTGGTCCGCTACAAATGCCCTCGCGTGGGCACCACGAGGCCCGAGCCGAGTTGACGCGCGAGGTGGAGGAAGGGGGACCCCGTGCCTTCGAGGCGCAGGTCACGCTTCGCGAGTTCGACACTGGTCGCCTGAACACGGCGTGGAAGCCGAAGACGTAGTCGCACTCAATTCGGCACGTCCGGGAAACGCCGCGAGCCCGCCGGCGAAGTGACGTGCCTCGGTTGCGAGGATGTATCTGTCGTGGCTCGTGCCGGAATCAGGGAAGAGCGGGGTCTGGGTGGTCGGCCGCGAACTTGTCAGCGGCATCGCCGTCGATGAGGGCATGGTCCAGGAGCCATTCGACGGCGCGACGCTGGGCTCGAACGTCACGCAGCGCGTGCCAGGGCGAGATCAGCTCGGGGTGGTGCTCATAGAGCTGGTTCTTGAAACGACGGAACGCTCCCCGCCCCTGCAGCGCCCTGGCCAGGCGTCGGCCGGCCGCATGGTCGCTGATGCCCTCAGCGAAGTCGGCCATGTCCTGGTACTAGACGTACGACGGGATCGGGTCGATGGGAATGAGGTCCAGCTCGTCGATCTCGACGGGATTCTCGCCGTCGATGCCTGTGTCGCTGGTCCAGAACGCCACCTGTCCCGTTCGCGGGTCGAGCAGCCAACGGTGCTCGTAGTCGGTCTGATCCGCGAGCGCGGTTGCGATCTCCTCAACGTCGATTCCGGCCAGGTCGAACATCTGCTCAGGTTAGAACCCGAGTCCAGCGTCCTGGAAGGATGTCAGGACTGGGACGAGCCCAGGTGCGAAGTCGCGGCGGAATGGGGCAGCTCATGGTTCTGCAGCACCCGCGCTGCCGCCCGGGATCGGGGGCCTGCCCACGCGCAAACGTCGTGTTCTGCTCAGTGGTCTGCGAGGGGTTCAGGCACCTTGGTCGCCGTACAGAGGAATACGCCGAACTCGTGGTCACCCTTGAGGATGGTCGTGGCGTCGGTGAAGCTGACGTCCGCGAATCCGGCGCGGGCTAACTGCTCGGCAAGGCGTTGCCTGTCGAATCCGTGATGTCCGTCGAAGTCGACCTTGTCGGCGTGGAAGGCGCCGTCGGGATCCTCGTCGAGGTCCGCGATGGACAGCTGGCCACCATCGACCAGGAGGCCCGCCACGGACCGCAGCAGTCCTTCCAGGTCCTGAACGTGATGCAACGCCATGGAGCTCCACACCACGTCGTAGGTCCCATCGAGCCGGTCGATCGTCAGGTCTGCCTGGACAGCGCGCAGTCGGTCACTGAGCCCGGCCGCCTCGATCCGCTCCCGTGCGACCTGCACCATTCCGGGGGACGGGTCGGTTACTACGACGGAGCCGACCTCGTCGGC
>DASVBF010000036.1:0-64508 GCA_036375975.1 Nocardioidaceae bacterium
CGGCCTGCCGAAGCGGGAGGTCTACCGCGTGGTGCACACGGAGGCCGGCGCGTGAAGGAGCCGACCCGCTCGCGTGCCGCCACCGACGAGGGTGGCCGCCGGCGCGACCGGGAGCGACCGCCGCTCCCCGAGCCGCTGCCCCACCCGGTCGTCGACAACCACTGCCACCTCGACATCGCCGACGGTGAGTGGCTCGACACCGCGAACGCGGTCGCGCGGGCGGCGGCGGTCGGCGTCCCCCGGATCGTGCAGATCGGCTGCGACCTGCCGGGGGCGCAGTGGGCGGTCGAGGTCGCGGACCGGTTCGACCGCATCGTGGCGGGTGTCGCGCTGCATCCCAACGAGGCGCCTCTGCTCGCCGCCGACGGTCGGCTCGACGAGGCTCTCGCGACCATCGAGCGGCTCGCCTCCGGCAGCGACCGGGTGCGCGCCGTGGGAGAGACGGGGCTCGACTACTTCCGCACCGACGAGACCGGGAGGCCCGCCCAGCACGAGTCCTTCCGGCGACACATCGACATGGCGAAGCGCCTCGACAAGACGCTCGTCATCCACGACCGCGACGCGCACGAGGACGTGCTGAGGCTGCTGGACGAGGAGGGCGCGCCCGAGCGGGTGGTGATGCACTGCTTCTCGGGTGACGCGGACTTCGCCCGGGCCTGCCTCGACCGCGGGGCTTGGCTGTCCTTCGCAGGGACGGTGACCTTCAAGAACGCCGAGCCGCTTCGCGAGGCCCTCCGGATCGCCCCTCGCGACAGGATCCTCGTGGAGACGGACGCGCCCTATCTGACGCCCATGCCGTACCGCGGACGGCCGAACGCGTCGTACCTCGTTCCGCTCACCGTCAGGTCGATGGCGGAGACGCTCGGGACCGACCTCGCGGGGCTCTGCCAGGCGCTGTCGTCCAACACGTTCGCTGCTTTCGGAGGACAGTGGGGGACATAGTCCACATATCGGGCGAAGGGTTGCGATCATAGCCCGAAGGGACTAGTCATCTGCGTGATTCGCAACACCCTAGGGTTAGGTCGGCTTGGTCATGGGGACCATCGCAGTTATCGTCTTGTGACTGTTGGCCGGGAGTGGGGAAGCTTTCGGGCAGCGCCAAGGGGGTCCTCCACCACCTGCCGGACACCGTCCGGCACGCACATGTGGGGGGATCTTTGTGCCGTCTCACGCAGCATGAGTACACCGGGACGCGCACGGGGAGCGCTGTCTGTCCCGCGGCCCGGGGAGTACCACCATTGGAGCATCGTGCGGAGTTCTATCGCACTTCTGAGCAAGAGCAAGCGCACCCTCGTCGTCCTCGTAGGGGCGGTCGTCGCGGCGCTGCTTGCCACCGGCGTCGGCTACGCCGCCATGAGCAAGACAGTGACCCTGTCCGTCGACGGTGAGAGCGACCAGGTCAGCACCCTCGGCGGCACTGTCGGCGACGTGCTCGAGAAGGAGGGGATCAACGTCGGCCAGCGTGACGTGGTCGCCCCCTCGCTCGACACCCAGGTCAACGACGGCACCAGGATCGCGATCCGCTTCGCGAGGAAGCTCGACGTGACGGTCGACGGCAAGGAGAAGAGCTACTGGGTCACAGCGACCGACGTCAGCTCGGCTCTGGAGCAGCTTGGCCTCCGGTACTCCGGAGCGGACCTGTCCGCGAGCCGCAGCGCCGAGATCGGTCGACAGGGTCTGAACCTCGACGTCGTGACCCCGAAGACCCTGAAGGTCAAGAACGGCGCGTCGAAGGTCCGCACCGTGACCGTGCCGGCACTCACCGTGTCGGAGGCGCTCGAGGACCTGAACATCGACCTCGGCAAGCGCGACGAGGTGGAGCCCGGCCGCGGCGCCACCCTCGAGGACGGCGACAAGATCGTCGTGACGAAGGTCCGCGTCGTGACCCGCAAGGTGACCGAGAGCGTCGACTACAACACGATCCACAAGCGCGACTCGTCCATGGCCGAAGGCACCACCAAGGTCGTCCGCCCCGGGCGCAACGGCTCGCGCTCGGTCGTCTACCGGATTCGCTACGAGAACGGCGAGGTCGTCGTCCGCAAGGAGCTGAGCTCGCGTTCGCTGAGCAAGCCCCGCGCCGCGATCGTGCGGGTCGGGACCAAGCCGGCCGCGAACTACGCAACCGGTGACACGGTCTGGGACAAGATCGCGGAATGCGAGTCCGGCGGTGACTGGGCCGCCAACACCGGTAACGGCTACTACGGCGGTCTCCAGTTCGACCTCCAGACCTGGCGGTCCTACGGCGGCACGGGCTACCCGAACGAGCACAGCCGCGAGGAGCAGATCGCCATCGCGGAGAAGGTGCGTGACGCCAACGGCGGCTACAGCGCCTGGCCCGTCTGCGGTGACGGGTACTGACCCCGAACCTGCCCCCTCTAGGCTCATCTGCGTGGTGAGCGACGAGGATCTGACATCCGCCGGACCGAGGCTTCTCGGTCCGGCGGATGTGCGTTCTCTGGCCGACGAGCTCGGCATCCGGCCCACGAAGCAGCGCGGCCAGAACTTCGTCATCGACCCCAACACCGTGCGCCGCATCGTGCGCACCGCCGGCCTCGACTCCACCGACGTCGTCGTCGAGGTCGGCCCCGGGCTCGGCTCGCTCACCCTGGGGCTCCTCGGCTCGGTGTCGCGGGTCGTGGCCATCGAGGTCGACCCGCTCCTCGCCGCGGCGCTGCCGGGCACCGTGGAGAAGTACGCCCCCAGGTACGCCGACCGGCTGGAGGTCGTGGCTGCGGACGCCTTGCGCGTGGAGGCGCTTCCCGGACCAGCCCCCACGGCGCTGGTGGCGAACCTGCCTTACAACGTCTCCGTCCCCGTGCTGCTGAACCTGATGGCGCTGCTGCCGTCCCTGCGCAAGGGCCTGGTGATGGTCCAGGCCGAGGTGGCTGACCGGCTCGCCGCCGCGCCGGGTTCGCGCACCTACGGCGTCCCGTCGGTGAAGGCCGCCTGGTACGCCGAGCTTCGTCGCGCCGGAGCGATCGGGCGCAACGTCTTCTGGCCGGCGCCGAACGTCGACTCCGGCCTCGTCGCTTGGGAGCGGAGAGACCCACCTGCAGTGTCCGCGACCCGCGAGGAGGTCTTCGCGGTCGTGGACGCGGCCTTCGCGCAGCGCCGCAAGACCCTGCGCTCGACGCTCAAGCAGCTCGCCGGCTCCGCGGATGCGGCGGAGGCGGCCCTCCGTCATGCCGGGGTCGACCCGATGGCTCGCGGGGAGTCGCTGGGTGTCGAGCAGTTCGCGCGGGTCGCCGAGGGACTGGCCCTGGTCCGCTCCGGGGGCAGGGCATGACGGCTTCGGTGACCGTCGCGGCGCCCGCGAAGATCAACCTGCAGCTCGGCGTCGGTGCAGCGCGCGCGGACGGCTACCACAGCCTGGCGACCGTCTACCAGGCGATCGGGCTGTACGACGAGGTCACCGTCGCCTGCGCGGAGGAGACGACGCTGGAGGTCGTGAGCGACGGGGTGGACGTGTCCGACGTGCCGACCGACTCGTCGAACCTGGCTCTGCGGGCCGCGGCACTGCTCGCCTCCCGTGCCGGGAACGACGCGAGGGTGGCGATGTCGATCCGCAAGCGGATCCCCGTGGCGGGGGGAATGGCCGGAGGGAGCACGGACGCCGCGGGCGCCCTCGTCGCCTGCGACGCCCTCTGGGGCCTTCAGACGTCTCGCGAGGACCTGCTCTCCCTCGGGGCCGAGCTCGGTAGCGACGTGCCGTTCTGCCTGCTCGGCGGGACCGTCACCGGGACCGGACGGGGCGAGGTGGTGGCCGAGGCCGCCGACACGGGGGAGTACTGGTGGGTCGTGGCGCTACCCGGCGGGGGGCTCTCCACGCCGGCCGTCTTCGGTGAGTTCGACCGCTTGTCCGGGGCGGAGGTCCCCGAGCCGGAGATCTCCCGGGCACTCCTAGACGCTCTGTCTGCGGGGAGCACCCTCGAGGTCGCCGGGCTGCTCTCGAACGACCTCGAGGCCCCGGCGCTGAGCCTCCGTCCGGACCTCGCGGACGTCCTCGCACAGGGGCGTGCCGCCGGCGCACTGGCCGCCATGGTGTCCGGTTCCGGCCCGACCTGCCTCGTCCTGGCCGCCGACGAGCCCGGAGCGGTCAGGATCCGCGACGTGCTCGCCCGGGCGGGTGTCTCCGCGCTGGTGGCCCGGGGTCCGGTGCCCGGCGCGCAAGTCGTCACGCCGCTGTGATGCGATAGCACTCTGATGGCTCCACCCGCAGCGAACCTCGTCAACCTCGAGCGCGTCCACAAGTCCTACGGCGTCCGGCCGCTCCTCGACGAGGTGAGCCTCGGCATCGGGGCCGGCGAGCGCGTGGGGGTGGTAGGCCGCAACGGGGACGGGAAGACCACCCTGCTGCGGATCATCGGCGGCCGCGAGGAGGCCGACCAGGGCCGGGTGTCTCGGTCGCGCGGCCTGCACCTCGGCTTCCTCACCCAGGGCGACGACCTGGATCCCTCCGCAACCGTGCAGGAGGCGGTCCTGGGCGCCCTGGCCGAGCACGAGTGGGCCGCCGACCGTTTCACCCGGGAGATCGTGGAGGTGCTGCTCGCCGGCATCCCGCTGGACCGGGAGGTCGCAGGGCTCTCCGGAGGCGAGCGGCGACGCTGCTCCCTGGCCAGGCTGCTCCTCGGGGACCACGATCTGATCGTGCTGGACGAGCCGACGAACCACCTCGACGTCGAGGCGGTGTCGTGGCTGGCCGAGCACCTGGCCCGTCGTACCTCCGCGCTGGTCGTCGTGACCCACGACCGCTGGTTCCTCGACGAGGTCTGTGACACGACGTGGGAGGTGCACGACGGCCTCGTCGACGTGTACGACGGGGGCTACGCCGCGTTCGTGCTGGCCAAGGCCGAGCGCCAGCGTCAGGCTGCGGCCTCGGAGTCGAGACGGCAGAACCTCGTGCGCAAGGAGCTCGCGTGGCTGCGTCGTGGCGCCCCGGCGCGGACGTCCAAGCCCAAGTTCCGCATCGAGGCGGCGAACGCCCTGATCGAGGACGAGCCACCCCCGCGCGACTCCCTGGAGCTGCAGCGGTTCGCCATGCAGCGGCTCGGCAAAGACGTGCTCGACATCGAGGACGCCAGCCTCGTCCGGGGGGACAAGGTGCTGCTCGACCACGCCACCTGGCGGCTCGGCCCCGGCGACCGGGTGGGGCTGGTGGGCGTGAACGGTGCCGGCAAGACCTCGGTGCTCCGCCTGCTCGCCGGCGAGCTCGAACCAGCCGCGGGTCGGGTGAAGCGAGGACGGACCGTCGCCCTGGAGCAGCTGAGCCAGAGCCTGGACGAGCTGGACCCCGAGGAGCGGGTGCTCCAGTCCGTCGAGGCGGTCAAGCGGGTGACGAGGACGGCCACCGGCGAGATCACCGCGACCTCGATGCTGGAGCGGTTCGGCTTCACGGGCGACCGGTTGACCGCTCGCATCGGCGACCTCTCCGGAGGCGAGCGCCGTCGCTTCCAGGTGCTCCGGCTGCTGCTGTCCGAGCCCAACGTGCTGCTGCTCGACGAGCCCACGAACGACCTCGACATCGAGACGCTCACCGTGCTCGAGGACTTCCTCGACGGGTGGCCGGGGACCCTGGTCGTGGTCTCGCACGACAGGTACTTCCTCGAGCGCGTCTGCGACACCGTGTGGGCGCTGCTCGGTGACGGGACGATCCGGATGCTGCCCAGGGGCGTGGACGAGTACCTCGAGCTTCGTGAGGCGATGCTGGCCGGGGCCGAGGGGCTGCGCGGGGACGGCGCCCCGCCCAACCAGGCTCGCTCCGCTCGCCCGCCAGGCCCATCCACGGTCGGCACACCGTCCCCGCTCCGCCCCGCCTCAACGCCCGGCGGTGCCGGCCACTCCGCTGGGGGATCGGTCGGGGCGTCCCCTCCACTCCGCTCCGCCGACCCAGCCGTCGGTGGGGCTCCGTCGCAGGCGGAGCTGCGCGAGGCGCGCAAGGCGCTCGCGCGGATCGACCGGCAGCTCGCCAAGGTTGCCCAGCGCGAGGCCGAGCTGCACGACCAGCTCGTCGAGCACGCGACCGACTACGAGCGGCTGGGGGAGCTGGACGCCGAGCTCCGCGAGGTCGTGGCCGAGAAGGACGCGCTCGAGGAGGAGTGGCTCGAGGTGGCCACGCTCCTCGAATGACGTCGAGGGGGCTCCGCCCGAGCGCGGCAGGGCCCGGATCGTCCACGTGCACGGTGACGGCCCGACGGAGCTGCGAAACAGGGGCAAGGACCGTCCATGTGCACGAAGGTGGCCCTTGGTGACCGGGTGTGTGCGCTACGGGTCCGGCTCGAAGGGCGCGACGAGTCGTCGGAGCAGGCCGGCCAGACGACCCTGCGCGGACGTGTCCAGGCCCGCAAGCAGCTCGCGTTCCCGCTCGAGCAGGCTGGCCAGGGCGCCGTCCACCTTGGCGCGACCGCCCTCGGTGAGCCGGACCAGGACACCGCGTCGGTCGTGCGGGTCGGGAAGCCGCTCGACGAGGCCGCGCGCAACCAGCCGGTCCACCCGGTTCGTCATGGTGCCGCTGGTCACGAGCGTCTCCTTGATCAGGCGGCCGGGGGAGAGCTCGTAAGGCGTACCGGCCCGACGCAGCGCCGCCAGGACGGCGAACTCCCAGGACTCGAGGCCGTGGTCGTTGAAGGACTCGCGTCGTGCGCGGTCGAGATGGTGGCTGAGCCGGCTCACCCGGCTCAGCACCTGCATCGGCGCCACGTCCAGGTCCGGACGCTCGCGCTGCCAGGCCTCGACCAGTCGGTCCACTTCGTCGCGCATGGGAAGATACTACCCGTCGAGAATCTTGACATCGAGAGACTTGCGAGGGAACCTCTCTTCGAGGGCACGAACCGGAGCGACGGGAGGCGCGATGCGGCAGGGCAGGTGGGACCCGGACCGGTACCTCACCTACGCCGACGAGCGCGGTCGGCCGTTCGCCGAGCTGCTCGCGCGGGTTCCCGCTACCGAGGTCGACCGGGTCGTCGACCTCGGCTGCGGGCCGGGGAACCTGACCGCCCACCTGCAGGCGCGCTGGCCCGGCGCGGACGTCCTGGGCCTCGACTCCTCGCCCGAGATGATCGAGCACGCTCGCGACACCGGGGTCGCGGGCGTCCGGTTCGAGGTGGCCGACCTCAGGGAGTGGGAGGCCGAGCGGCCCGTCGACGTACTCCTCTCCAACGCGACCCTGCAGTGGGTGCCCGGCCATCTCGACCTGCTGCCGCGGCTGCTCCGGCAGCTGACCCCCGGAGGGTGGCTCGCCTTCCAGGTCCCCGGCAACTTCGACCAACCCAGCCATGTGCTGCTGCGCGACCTCGCAGACGACGCACGCTTCCGGCAGTACGTCGACCAGGTGGCGCGTCCCGAGGCGTTCGGGCCGGCGGTGTACCTCGACGCGCTGCTCGGCCACGGTTGTCAGGTCGACGCCTGGGAGACGACTTACCTGCACCTGCTGCAAGGCGAGGACCCGGTGTTCACGTGGATCAGCGCCACCGGCGCGCGGCCCGTGCTCCAGGCCCTGCCCGAGGAGCTGCGGAGGGAGTTCGAAGGGGAGTTCAAGCAGCTGCTGCGCGAGGCCTACCCCTCCGGGCCGCACGGCACCGTGCTGCCCTTCCGGAGGGTGTTCGTGGTGGCACAGGTGCCCGCCGCGTCCGGTGCCGGCCCGAACGAAGGAGACGATGCATGAGGTTGCACCACGTCCAGGTGTGTTGCCCGCCAGGCGGCGAGGACGTCGCCCGGTCGTTCTACGGTGACGCGCTGGGTATCCCGGAGGCGGACAAGCCACCGGCGCTCGCTGCACGGGGAGGTTGCTGGTTCCGCGGTGGCGGGGTCGAGGTCCACGTCGGCGTGGAGTCGGAGTTCCGACCGGCCCGCAAGGCGCACCCCGCGTTCCTGGTCGACGACATCGACGGGGTCGCGCAGCGGATGGCGGAAGGGGGCTTCTCGGTGACCTGGGACACCGACTTCCCTGGCTATCGGCGGTTCCACACGGCCGACGGCCACGGCAACCGCGTGGAGATCCTCGCGACGCTGACCGCCTGACGAGGGGAGGGCCGGCCTCAGCGCTGCGTTCGCAGCTGGGGGTCCCTCTCCATCCCCGAAAGGCCGTTCCAGGCCAGGTTCACGAGGTGCTCCGCCACGACCCGCTTCTCGGGCTTGCGGGCGTCGAGCCACCACTGTCCGGTCGTTCCGACCATGCCGACGAGCATCTGGGCGTAGAGGGGCGCCACTTTCGCGTCGAAGCCCCGGGACCCGAACTCGTTGACCAGGATGTACTCCACCCGGGAGGCGATATCGCCGATGATGGACACGAACGAGCCAGTGGCCGAGCCGATGGGCGAGTCCCGGACCAGGATCCGGAAGCCGTCGGGGGCGTCCTCGATGTAGTCGAGCAGCGCGAACGCCGCCTGCTCGAGGAGCACGCGCGGGTGTTCCGCCTTGAGGGAGTCCTGCATCATGCCGAGCAGCCGGCGGACCTCCCGGTCGACGACCACGGCATAGAGGCCCTCCTTGCCGCCGAAGTGCTCGTAGACGACCGGTTTCGAGACCCCGGCGCGAGCGGCGATCTCCTCGATCGAGGTCCCGTCGAAGCCGCGCTCGGCGAAGATCCGGCGGGAGATGTCGACGAGCTGCTCACGACGCTCGGCCGCGGTCATCCGACCGCGGCCGCTGCGTTTGGTCCTCTCCTCGGCCACGTCAGTCACCCGTCCATGATGTCAAGTACCGGCAGGACGGGCGCGACGGCCCGCGGGGAGGCCCCGCGGTGCTCAGGCCGCCTCAGGGAGCTGCTGGTTCTTGACCAGCTTGCCTTCGATGCGCTCCTTGACGGGCCAGCGGACGTCGGCGACCCAGCCCATCTTCTCCATGAACCAGATGACCCGGGCGGAGGTGTCGAGCTGGCCGCGCAGGACGCCGTGGCGGGCGCAGGTCGGGTCGGCGTGGTGCAGGTTGTGCCAGGACTCGCCCATCGACGGGATCGCCAGCCACCAGACGTTGGCGGACTTGTCCCGGGAGAGGAACGGGCGCGCACCGATCGTGTGGCAGATCGAGTTGATGGACCAGGTCACGTGGTGCAGCAGGCTGACTCGGACCAGCGAGCCCCAGAAGAAGCCGGTGAGGGCGCCCTGCCACGACCAGGTCATCAGGCCGCCGAGCACGGCAGGCGTGACCAGCGACACCGCGACCCAGACGGGGAACTGGCGGGAGATCCTGACGATGTCGCGGTCCTTCATGAGGTCCGGGGCGTACTTGCGCTGAGGGGTCTGCTCAGGGTTGAAGAGCCACATCATGTGCGCGTGCCAGAACCCCTTGGTGAGCGCCTTGAGGTCGTTGCCGTAGCGCCACGGCGAGTGCGGGTCACCGTCGCGGTCGGAGAACTTGTGGTGCTTGCGGTGGTCGGCGACCCAGCGGATCACCGGGCCCTGGATCGCCATGGAGCCCGCGACCGCCCAGAAGACCTTGACTGCGCGGTTCGGCTTGTAGGACTTGTGGGTGAACAGCCGGTGGAACCCGACGGTGACGCCGTGGCCGGTCAGCCAGTACATCAGGCCCATGATGAGGAGGTCGCTCCAGCCCAGCCAGCCTCCCCACGCGAGCGGGATGGCCGCGGCGACGGCGAGAAACGGCACGACGATGAACACGCCGAGCGCGATCTGCTCCTTGCGGGACTGCGTGTCACCGCCCCAGGTGGCGGTCACCAGCTCAGGGGTCTCTCCAACGGTGGGTGTGACGGTTCCAGCGGTCGGTGGCGTCATAAAGGTGGTTCCTCGCAGGGTGCGATCAGAAAGTGGTACGGCTTACCTACGCAACCGTAACCTACGGAAGCGTAAGTGGCCAATAGGTCAGGACGGTGCACGGTCCTCACGGTCCCCTGTACGGATTGCGTAGGGTGTGCACAGCCATCCCCGGTTGGTCTGTCGGCAGGGCCCGCCGCACTTTGAATGCGGACAAGCGACGTAGGTTCGACTCCTACCCGGGGAGCCAGTACCCGCCAGGAGGCATGCCAACCGTCGACAGGGGAGCTCTCTAGACGTGACCGAGTCCGCCAGCACAGCCGCGCACCGTCCGACAGCCGTCGTCCTGCTGGCTGCGGGAGAAGGCACCCGGATGAAGTCGAAGACGATGAAGGTCCTGCACCCCATCTGCGGCCGGTCGATGATCGGCCATGTGATCGCCGCGTCGCAGGGCGTCGACCCGGAGCACCTTGTGGCAGTGGTCGGGAGCCGGCGCGAGCAGGTCGAGGCGCACATCCTCGAGCAGGTGCCGGACGCCGTCCTCGCGGTCCAGGAGACCCAGGACGGAACGGGTCATGCCGTCCGGGTCGCGGTCGAGGAGCTCCAGAAGCGAGCCGGTACGACGGACGGCACGATCGTCGTGATGTCGGGTGACACGCCGCTCCTCGAGGCCGAGACCGTCGCCGCGCTCGTGAACGACCACGCCGGGTCGGGGCGGGCCCTCACCATCCTCACCGGCGAGGTCGAGAACGCCTCAGGCTACGGGCGGATCCTCCGCGACGCCTCCGGTGACGTGACGGCCATCGTCGAGGAGAAGGACGCGACCCCCGAGCAGGCCGCGATCACCGAGATCAACAGCGGCATCTTCGCCTTCGACGGAGCCTTTCTGGCAGACGCCGTGACCAGGATCGGCAACGACAACGCCAAGGGGGAGTACTACCTCACCGACGTCGTGGCGATCGCGCGCCACGACGGGCGGACCGTGGGCGCGTTCCGGATCGGCGACGTCATGCAGACCGAGGGCGCCAACGACCGAGCCCAGCTCGCCTCGCTCGGCGCCGAGATGAACCGCCGCATACTCACCCGCTGGATGAAGGACGGTGTCACCGTGGTGGACCCCGCCAGCACCTGGGTCGACGTCACCGTCGAGCTCGCTCCCGACGTGACCCTGCTGCCGGGTGTGCAGCTCCACGGGCACACCCGGGTGAGCGAGGACGCCGTCGTGGGACCCGACACGACCCTGACCGACGTCACCGTGGGCGAGGGGGCGACCGTCGTACGCACCCACGGCTCCTCCTCCGTGATCGGGCCCGGCGCGAGCGTGGGACCCTTCTCCTACCTCCGCCCGGGCAACGTCGTCGGCCCGCGAGGAAAGGTCGGCACGTTCGTCGAGGTGAAGAACTCCCGCATCGGGGCGGGCGCGAAGGTTCCGCACCTGTCCTACGTCGGCGACGCGGAGATCGGCGAGGGTGCGAACATCGGCGCGGGCACGATCTTCGCCAACTACGACGGGCTGAAGAAGCACCGTACGACGGTGGGCCGACACGCCAAGACCGGGTCCAACAACACCTTCATCGCCCCCGTCCACATCGGGGACGGTGCAGTGACCGGCGGCGGGACCGTCGTGCGGCGCGATGTCCCTCCGGGCGCGCTCGCGGTGTCCACCGGGCCCCAGCGGCACATCGAGGAGTGGGTCCTGCGCAAACGGAGCGGGACCGCAGCCGCGGAAGCGGCCGAGGCCGCGCTCGCCCGGCAGCAGGCGGGCGAGGACGCGGAGCTCCCCCGAGTCGCGCCCGAGGACCGCCCTGAGTGACAATCGACCTGGAGCGGGCATCGAGCAGAGCAAGCGAGGAGACCCACGCGTGAGCGGAATGAAGCGGACGACCGAGAAGAACCTGATGGTCTTCAGCGGTCGGGCATACCCGGAGCTCGCCGAGGAGGTCGCCGAGCAGCTCGGCACAGGTCTGGTCCCGACGTCGGCCTACCAGTTCGCCAACTCGGAGATCTACGTCCGTTTCGAGGAGTCGGTCCGGGGCTGCGACGCCTTCGTGATCCAGAGCCACACCGCTCCCGTGAACGAGTGGATCATGGAGCAGCTGATCATGGTCGACGCGCTCAAGCGGGCCTCGGCCAAGCGGATCACCGTGGTCATGCCGTTCTACGGCTACGCCCGCCAGGACAAGAAGCACCGGGGCCGCGAGCCGATCTCGGCTCGTCTCATGGCCGACCTGTTCAAGACCGCCGGCGCGGACCGGCTCATCGCGGTCGACCTCCACACCGCCCAGATCCAGGGCTTCTTCGACGGCCCGGTCGACCACCTCATGGCCCTGCCGATCCTGTCGGACTACGTGAGGGGCAAGTACGGCCACGAGCAGCTCGCGGTCGTGTCTCCCGACGCTGGTCGCATCAAGGTGGCCGAGCAGTGGTCCAACCGCCTCGGAGGCGCACCGCTGGCGTTCATCCACAAGACCCGAGACATCAACCGGCCGAACGAGTCGGTGGCGAACCGGGTCGTCGGTGAGGTCAGGGGCCGGGTGTGCGTGCTCGTCGACGACATGATCGACACCGGCGGCACGATCGTGAAGGCCACCGAGGCGCTGATGGCCGACGGAGCCGCCGCCGTGATCATCGCCGCCACGCACGCGATCCTGTCCGACCCGGCCGTGGACCGGCTGAAGAACTCCTCGGCCGACGAGGTCATCGTCACCAACACGCTGCCGATCCCCGCCGACCGGCGGTTCGACAAGCTGACCGTGCTCTCGATCGCGCCCCTGGTGAGCAGGGCGATCCGCGAGGTGTTCGAGGACGGCTCGGTGACGAGCCTGTTCGACGGTCAGGCCTGAGACGCACGGGGACGCCGGACCAGCGGGCTGCCCCGATTTCCCCAAGTACGCCGACCCTCGCTAGGATTGGCAAGTTGCCTCGGCGAGGGAGAGATTCTCGCTCCGTGATCGACGCGGCGGTTCACCCGGGTCCCACCGGGTTTCAGCCGCGCATCGCGCGCAGACCTCCTCGGCCAGGACCGTCCGGTCCGTGGAGAGAGCTCTCTGGGGCAGCCACCCAACGTTGCACAGTGAGTTTCGTCGATTGAGGAGTTCCCCGGATGGCTGAGACCAAGATCCAGGCTGAGTCGCGCACCGAGTTCGGCAAGGGCGCCGCGCGCCGGATCCGACGCGCCAACAAGGTGCCCGCCGTTCTCTACGGGCACGGCACCGACCCGATCCACATCACCATGCCGGGGCACGAGACCATGCTCGCGCTCAAGCACGGCGGCGCGAACGCGCTGCTGTCGATCGAGGTCGAGGGCAAGTCCCAGCTCGCGCTGCCGAAGCAGGTCCAGCGCGACCCGATCAAGGGCTTCCTCGAGCACCTCGACCTGATCGTCGTGACGAAGGGTGAGAAGGTCACCGTCGAGATCCCCGTGCACGTGGTCGGCGAAGCCGCGCCGGAGACCCTCGTGGTGAACGAGCACCCGTCCGTCTCCGTCGAGGCCGAGGCGACCCACATCCCCGAGTACATCGAGGTCTCCATCGAGGGTGCCGAGGTCGGCACCCAGATCCTCGCCAAGGACCTTGAACTGCCCTCCGGCTCCACGATCCAGGTCGACGACGACACCCTCATCATCAACGTGACCCACGCGCCCACGGCCGAGGAGGTCGAGGAGGAGCTCGCCGCGACCGAGGGCGAGCTCGGCATCGAGCGCGAGGAGGCCGAGGAGGTCGCCGAGGGCGAGGAGGCCCCTGCCGAGGCTGCGTCCGAGGGCGCCGAGGAGGCCGCCTCGGCGGAGTGACGTCCCTGGTCGCACGACCTTGGACCTAGGCTGCGTGTCCATGTGGCACCGGGCCTGGCAAGCACTGACGCGTGGAAGGGCCGGGAGCTTTCCAGATGCTTCGATGACTGAGAACCTGTGGCTGGTCGTCGGGCTCGGGAACCCCGGCCCTTCGTATGCCCGTCACCGCCACAACATCGGCTACATGGTGAACGACGAGCTCGCCTCTCGGGTCGGCTCGGGGTTCCGGGCCCACAAGACCGGACGCGCGGACGTCGTGGAGGGCAGGCTGGGAGGGCCCGGTGGGGCGCGCGTCGTCCTTGCCCGCCCTCGGTGCTACATGAACGAGACGGGCGGGCCGGTCTCCGCGCTGGCCAACTTCTACAAGATCCCGGTCGAGCAGATCATCGCGATCCACGACGAGCTCGACATCGCCTTCGACACGCTGCGGGTCAAGAAGGGAGGCGGTGACAACGGGCACAACGGTCTGCGCTCGATGCGTCGCTCGCTCGACTCCGGCGAGTTCTACCGGGTCCGGGTCGGCATCGGCCGGCCGCCGGGCCGCCAGTCCCCGGCCGACTTCGTGCTCTCGGACTACTCCTCGGCGGAGCGCAAGATCCTGCCGTTCCAGATCGACCGTGCTGCCGATGCCGTGGAGAGCCTGGTCACGGACGGCCTGGAGAAGACCCAGGGCCGGTTCAACAGCTGAGTCTCCCACCGACGACGTTCATATGGCCAAGGTGTCATTTCCGTGGCGCCGTTCCGGGCTCAAGATGGCCGCGTCGTCCGTCTGGGCAGCGATGTCGTGCGCGCTCGTCACTCCTGTTGGCTCTATGCCGGAACAAGGCGACCTGAACCGCCATGAGAGGCTGTGGCCCGTGACGCAATTCGACCCCGGACAGCCGCCCCCGGAGGCGGCGTACGACGACCACGCCCTGGCAGCCTGGGCCGCCACCGTCGCGGGTGAGCTGCTGCTCGAGGTCCGCACCCGTGGACTCGAGGGCAAGGCCCTCAAGGATGCCGGGGACCAGGCCGCTCACGAGCTGCTCATGCGCCTGCTGAAGGACTACCGGCCCGATGACGCGGTCCTCAGCGAGGAGGGCAAGGACGACAAGACCCGGCTGCGTGCCAGGCGTGTCTGGATCGTCGACCCGCTCGACGGGACGCGGGAGTTCTCGGAGCCACCCCGGGACGACTGGGCGGTTCACGTGGCGCTGTGGGAGAACGGCGACCTGGTCGCCGGCGCCGTGGCCCAGCCGGGTCTCGGCACGACCTTCAACACCGGCGAGCCCCCGGTCGTGCCCCCGCGCACGAGCGAGCGCCCGCGCATCGCCGTCAGCCGCACCCGGCCGCCCGAGTTCGTGAAGGCCCTCGCCGAGGAGATCGGCGCGGAGCTGGTGCCGATGGGGTCGGCGGGCGCGAAGGTGATCTCCGTCGCCCGAGACGTGACGGATGCCTACGTGCACGCGGGCGGCCAGTACGAGTGGGACTCCGCAGCCCCGGTCGCTGTGGCGCGGTCCGCCGGGCTGCACACGAGCAGGGCCGACGGGGCCAGGTTGGAGTACAACCAGGACGACGTGCTGCTTCCTGACCTGCTCGTCTGCCGGCCTGAGCTTGCGGAGCAGATCACCGGCTTCGTCATGCGCTACTGGGCGGAGAACCCTCCGGCCTGACGAGGACCCTTGCCAACGACGGCTCGTCCAGGGTCACCCGCGGCGTCGTAGACTCGGGCACCGACCCCCTCGTCCTCGCTGACAGGGGGCAGGTGTGTTGTCCGCGCAACAGCAGGGAAGAAGCTGACGTGAGCTTGCAGGGTCTGGCCGACCTCGTCCTCCGTGACAAGGTCCTGGCCTCCGCTGTCGAGGACGCGCGAAACGCGACGGTCCCGGCCCTCGACCTCACGGGGCCCACCGCGCTGAGGCCGTTCCTCGTGAAGGGCCTCGTCGACGCCGGGCGGACCGTGCTCGCGGTCGCGGCCACCGCGCGGGAGGCCGAGGACCTGGTGACCTACCTCGGTGATCTCGTGGACCCGCGTTCGGTCGCCTACTACCCGGCGTGGGAGACGCTGCCCCACGAGCGACTGTCGCCGCGCTCGGACACCGTGGGAACCCGTCTGGCCGTGCTCCGGCGTCTCAAGCACCCGGGCAACGACCCGAGCAACGGACCGGTCAGGGTGGTCGTCGCTCCGGTTCGTTCGATCCTCCAGCCGCAGGTCAAGGGACTCGCCGACCTCGAGCCCGTGGAGCTCGCGGTCGGCGACGCGGCCGATCTCGAGGACGTCGTGAGACGGCTGTCCGGCGCCGCCTACATGCGTGTCGACCTGGTCGAGAAGCGGGGCGAGTTCGCCGTCCGGGGCGGGATCGTCGACGTGTTCCCACCGACCCTGGAGCACCCGCTCCGGGTGGAGTTCTGGGGCGACGAGGTCGAGGAGATCCGGTCGTTCTCGGTTGCCGACCAGCGTTCCCTCGAGCCGGTCGAGCGGCTGTGGGCGCCGCCCTGCCGAGAGCTGCTGCTGACGGACGAGGTGCGCCGCCGGGCGCGCGTGCTCGGTCAGAGCCACCCGCAGCTCGCCGAGATCACCGAGAAGCTGGCGGAGGGGCATGCCGTCGAGGGCATGGAGTCGCTCGCCCCCGCTCTCGTCGACGAGATGGAGATGCTCGTCGACCTGCTGCCCGACGACACCCACGTCGTGGTTCTGGACCCGGAAAGGGCACGAAGCCGGGCACACGACCTCGTGGCGACCAGCGAGGAGTTCCTCCACGCGTCCTGGGCGGCCGCTGCCGGAGGTGGCCAGGCGCCGATCGACCTCGGTGCCGCGTCCTACCAGACCCTGGCGGACGTCCGCTCCCGCAGCCTCTCCCAGGGCAAGCCCTGGTGGAGCATCTCGCCGTTCGGCCTCGATCCCGAGACGGCCGAGCTCCAGGGCCGGGCGCCCCTGCGCGACGAGACGGGCGAGATCGTCGACTCCGGCGTCGACGTCGAAGCCGGCGCGGTCGAGTCCCGCACCGTCGGGATCCGCCCGGTCGACACCTACCGCGGCGACATCGAGCATGCGATCACTGACATCAAGGAGTGGCTGGCCAGCGGCTCGCGGGTCGTGCTGCTCAACGAGGGCCACGGACCGGCCGAGCGCATGGTGGAGGTGCTCAAGGAGCACGACGTGCCGGCGCGGCTGGTCCCGGACCTGGACACCGCGGACGCCGTGGCGGAGCGCATCGTGACCGTCTCGACGGCCTGCCTCGACCACGGGTTCGTCGACGACGAGCGATGCCTCGCCGTACTCACCGGCGACGACCTGACCGGCCAGCGCGCGTCCACCAAGGACATGCGCCGGATGCCGACCCGGCGCAAGAAGCAGATCGACCCGCTGGAGCTCAAGCCGGGCGACTACGTGGTGCACGAGCAGCACGGCGTCGGCCGCTACGTCGAGATGGCCCAGCGCACGGTGCAGGGCGCCACCAGGGAGTACCTCGTCCTCGAGTACGGCTCCTCGAAGCGCGGCGCCCCTCCGGACCGTCTCTACGTGCCGGCGGACACGCTCGACCAGGTCACGAGGTACGTCGGGGGTGAGCAGCCGAGCCTGGACCGCCTCGGCGGCGGCGACTGGACCAAGCGCAAGAACCGCGCCCGCAAGGCGGTGCGGCAGATCGCCGCCGAGCTCATCAAGCTCTACGCCGCACGGCAGGCGACGAAGGGCCACGCCTTCGGTCAGGACACGCCGTGGCAGCGTGAGCTGGAGGACGCCTTCCCGTTCGTGGAGACGGTCGACCAGCTCTCCACGGTCGACGAGGTCAAGCGCGACATGGAGCAGCAGGTGCCGATGGACCGTCTGGTCTGCGGCGACGTCGGCTACGGGAAGACCGAGATCGCCGTGCGCGCGGCGTTCAAGGCGATCCAGGACGGCAAGCAGGTGGCCGTGCTCGTTCCCACGACCCTGCTCGTCCAGCAGCACTTCTCGACCTTCGCCGAGCGCATGGGTGGCTTCCCGGTCGTTCTCAAGGGCTTGTCCCGGTTCCAGACCGATGCCGAGGCGAAGGCCGTCATCGACGGGCTCGCCGACGGGTCCGTGGACATCGTGATCGGCACGCACCGGCTCCTCAACCCCGACATCAGGATCAAGAACCTCGGCCTGGTGATCGTCGACGAGGAGCAGCGCTTCGGCGTCGAGCACAAGGAGGCGATGAAGCGCCTGCGCACGTCGGTCGACGTGCTCGCCATGTCCGCGACCCCGATCCCGCGGACCCTGGAGATGGCAGTCACCGGGATCCGCGAGATGTCGACGATCACGACGCCGCCGGAGGAGAGGCACCCGGTGCTGACCTACGTCGGCGCGTACGAGGACCGCCAGGTCACCGCCGCGATCCGGCGCGAGCTGCTGCGCGAGGGGCAGGTCTTCTACATCCACAACCGCGTGAGCACCATCGAGAAGGCGGCCGCGCGGATCCGGCGGCTCGTCCCGGAGGCACGCGTCGCCGTGGCTCACGGCCAGATGGGCGAGCACCAGCTCGAGCAGGTCATGGTCGACTTCTGGGAGAAGCGCTTCGACGTGCTCGTCTGCACGACGATCGTGGAGTCCGGCCTCGACGTGTCCAACGCCAACACGATGGTGATCGAACGAGCCGACATGCTCGGCCTCTCGCAGCTGCACCAGCTGCGTGGTCGCGTGGGCCGGGGGCGGGAGCGCGCCTACGCGTACTTCCTCTACCCGCCGGACAAGCCGCTGACCGAGACCGCCCATGAGCGCCTCGCGACGCTGGCGCAGCACTCCGATCTCGGTGGCGGCATGGCGATCGCCATGAAGGACCTCGAGATCCGCGGCGCCGGCAACCTGCTGGGCGGGGAGCAGTCGGGTCACATCGCCGACGTGGGTTTCGACCTCTACGTGCGCCTCGTCGGCGAGGCGGTGGCCGAGTTCAAGGGCGACGCCTCCGCGGAGGAGCCCGAGGTCAAGATCGAGCTCCCGGTCGACGCTCACCTCCCGCACGACTACGTCCCGTCGGAGCGGCTCCGCCTGGAGATGTACAAGCGGCTCGCCGAGGTGCGCACCGACGAGGACGTCAGCGCCATCCGCGAGGAGCTCGAGGACCGGTACGGCGAGCCGCCGTCGCCCGTGGCCAGCCTGCTGGAGGTGGCACGCCTCAGAGGCCGAGCCCGCCGCGCGGGCCTGACCGACATCACGGTCCAGGGCAAGTACGTCCGGTTCGCCCCGGTCGAGCTGCCTGACTCCGGAAAGGTCCGGCTCGACCGGCTCTACCCGCGGAGCATCGTGAAGCCCACGGTGCGTACGATGCTCGTGCCCCGGCCCACACCCACGACCGTGGGAGGGCCGCCCATCAGGGACGAGGAGCTGCTCGCGTGGGCGCGGCAGGTGGTGGACTCGGTCATCGACCGGCAGGCCGCCCCCGTCGGCTGAGTCCGAGCAGTGCAGAGCCTGAGCCGATAGGTCGAACGAGGAGTCACGAGTGTTGGCACGACGCAGGGTGAAGCTGGCTGCTGTGGCAGCGGGGGCGATGACGATGCTGGCCGGGTGCGGCTTCCACCCCGGCGCCGCCGCCGTCGTGGGCTCGCAGACCATCACGCGGGAGGAGGTCGACGACGTCGCGCAGGCGTTCTGCTCCGCGCAGCTTGCCAGCGCGAAGGCGGCCAACCAGCCGGCGCCCACGGTTCCGACCCGCGCCGCCCGCGAGGCCGCGCTCCAGTTCCTGCTCGAGGCCGACATCTACCAGCAGTTCGGCAAGCAGGAGGGCGTCGAGGCCAACCCCCAGCAGGTGTCCCAGGTCGTGGCGCAGCAGGCGGGCGGTCTCGAGGTCCTCCCGAAGCACGAGCAGCAGGTCCTCCGCTCGGCGCTGCACGACTATGCCGAAGGCCGCCTCATGCTCCTCGAGGTCGGGCGCCAGGCCGCGGGCGCGCAGGCAAGCGAGTCGCAGGCGATGAGTGCGGGCAACCAGATGCTCGTGAAGTACGTCAAGAAGCTCGACGTCGAGGTCGACCCGCGCTACGGGGCGTTCGAGAACGGCACGTTCAAGCGTGGTGGCGCGTCCCTCTCGGTGGCGGCCTCCGACGAGGCACGCGCCGGCGACAAGGAGCAGCCCGACCAGTCCTTCGTGGCGCAGCTTCCGGCGTCCCAGCAGTGCCGCTGACCTTCCTCGTCACCTCTCCCCGGGTCGCGCCGGGGCTGATGTCGTGGTCCGCCTGGCAGGCCGTGGCCAAGGCCGACCGGGTCCTCGCCTCCGATCCCGGGTCCCCTGTGGCGCGCGCGGTAGCCGCCGCCGGTCACCGCGTGGACGTGCTCTCACCGGTCTCGGTCGACGACCTGCTGTCGGCGGCCGGCGACAGCGGGGTCGTCTGGCTCGCGGACGACGAGGAGGCGACCTCGTTCCCGGGTGTCCTCGCGGCGCGGATCGTCGAGGGCGAGGGGACACCCGAGGTGGAGGTGCTCCACGCGTCGTACGACGTCCCGGGGGCTCGCCTGCTCGACCTGGTGACCGTGATGGACCGGCTGCGCACCTCCTGCCCCTGGGACCGGGAGCAGACCCACGAGTCGCTGGCGAGGTACCTGCTGGAGGAGGCCTACGAGACCATCGAGGCGATCGAGTCCGGTGACTACAGCCACCTCCGGGAGGAGCTGGGCGACCTGCTGCTGCAGGTGTACTTCCATGCTCGTATCGCCGCCGAGGATCCCGACGACCCGTTCACCATCGACGAGGTGGCGGGGGGCATCGTGGACAAGCTCGTGCGCCGGCACCCGCACGTGTTCGCCGGGCTCGAGGTCGCCGACGCCGAGGAGGTCGACCGGAACTGGGAGGCGCTCAAGGCCGAGGAGAAGGGACGAGGATCGGTCCTCGAGGGGATCCCGACAGCACTGCCGGCGCTCGTCCTCGCGGAGAAGACTCTGGGCCGGGCCGCCCGGCTCGGTGTGACGCCCAAGGCGGACGTGTCGTCATTGGGGGACCGGCTGCTCGCTCTGGTGGTTGAGGCGCGTGCCGAGGGGCTCGACGCCGAGCAGGAGCTGAGGGCCGCCGTACGGCGTCTGGCCGACGCGGTGCGAGCAGCTGAGGCGGACCGCGGCTGACCAGCGCGGCGGCTCAGGTCAGCTCGACCGGCGCTGCTCGGGCAGCGGAGTCGCGTCCACGCCCAGAGTGGCGTCGATGGTGCGGAGGTCGAGGGCGCCCATGGACTCCGAGGCGAGCACCATCAGCTCACCGAGCAGCTGGATCTCCCCGAACTGCTCGGGGTCGTCGAGGTCGACGTCGAACACGTTGTCCATGGCTTCCTCCCTGGATTCCCGTCCGTTAAACGACCGCTGCGGGTCGGAGTTACGCCCCGCCGCTTGGTCCGTCTGCGGCCCGGTCACAGCCAGAGCAGGCCGAAGACGGCCACAGGGGTGAGCTCGTGGGCGGCCAGGTCCCGGCACGCCAGGTGAGCAGCGAGCGCCGGCGCGGCCTGCGCCGCGACCGCACCGAACGCGGCGGTGGCGGCCACGAGTGCGACGACCAGGGCCGCTAGGCGGAGCGATGGGACGAGCAGCATGTGCCTTCAAACGAGGCTGCCGCCGCCGGGTCACCCGGGCCCACGAGTCGTACAGACCACCGCTGCGCTCCCGCGGGGCGAGCCCTGCCCGCCCCTGGAGTGCCCCGACGTTAGGCTGAGGCTGACCAGAAACCCACTCGGCTAGGAGCTCAGACCGTGGCGTCCATCGAGGCTGTCGGCGCGCGCGAGATTCTCGACCCGCGCGGAAACCCCACTGTTGAGGTCGAGGTCGCTCTCGACGACGGAACCGTCAGCCGGGCGGCGGTGCCCTCGGGCGCGTCCACCGGGGCGTTCGAGGCCGTCGAGATGCGCGACGGCGGCTCCCGCTACGGCGGCAAGGGGGTCGAGAAGGCCGTCGACACGGTGCTCGACACGATCGGCCCCGAGCTGGTGGGCTTCGAGGCGTCCGAGCAGCGGCTGGTCGACCAGCGGCTGCTCGAGCTCGACAGCACGCCCAACAAGGCGAAGCTGGGCGCCAACGCGATCCTCGGCGTCTCGCTGGCGGTCGCGCGCGCGGCCGCGGACTCTGCCGGCCTGCCGCTCTTCCGGTACGTCGGAGGGCCCAACGCCCACCTGCTGCCCGTGCCGATGATGAACATCCTCAACGGTGGCGCCCACGCCGACACCGGGGTGGATGTCCAGGAGTTCATGATCGCGCCGATCGGCGCGCCGACGTTCAGGGAGGCGCTCCGCCAGGGCGCCGAGGTCTACCACGCCCTCAAGTCAGTGCTGAAGGAGCGCGGCCTCTCCACGGGCCTCGGAGACGAGGGCGGCTTCGCGCCGGACCTCGGCTCCAACCGCGAGGCACTCGACCTGATCTCGAGCGCGGTGGAGAAGGCCGGTCTCAAGGTCGGCGACGACATCGCCTTCGCGCTCGACGTCGCGGCCACGGAGTTCTACTCCGACGGTGCCTACCAGTTCGAGGGCACCGCGAAGTCGGCCGAGCAGATGCAGGCCTACTACAGCGACCTCGTCGCGTCCTACCCCATCGTCTCCATCGAGGACCCGATGAGCGAGGAGGACTGGCCGGGCTGGGCGACGGTGACCTCCGCGCTCGGCGAGCAGATCCAGATCGTCGGGGACGACCTGTTCGTGACCAACGTCCAGCGGCTCGAGCGTGGCATCGCCGAGCGCTCGGCGAACGCGCTGCTCGTCAAGGTGAACCAGATCGGCTCGTTGACCGAGACCCTCGACTCGGTGGACCTCGCGCACCGCAACGGCTTCCGCTGCATGATGAGCCACCGTTCGGGCGAGACCGAGGACACCACCATCGCCGACCTCGCGGTCGCCACCAACTGCGGTCAGATCAAGACCGGTGCGCCCGCCCGCTCCGAGCGCGTCGCGAAGTACAACCAGCTGCTGCGCATCGAGGAGGAGCTCGACGACGCTGCTCGCTACGCCGGGCGCGGGGCGTTCCCGCGCTTCGGGCGCAGCTGAGGCAGCCGGTGCCGACCAACCGTCCCTCGTCTGCCCGGGGGTCCCGCTCCCCGGGTGCCGCGAGCCGTCCGTCCCGGTCCGGTGCAGGGGCGCGCCCCGCCTCTCGCCCCGGTCCCAGGACGGGTCCGGGGCGGTCACGTCCGACGGCGGGCGCGCGTCCGCCGCGCCCGCGGTTCACGGGCCGGGCGGTGATCCTGGTGCTCGTGCTGGGGCTGCTCGCCGCGTCGTACGCCTCGAGCATGCGCGCCTACCTCGAGCAGAAGCAGCATCTGGAGTCGCTCCGCGCGAGCATCGCGAAGTCGCAGGAGAACATCGCGGTCCTGCGACGCGAGAAGCGACGCTGGCAGGACCCCGCCTTCATCGAGGCACAGGCGACCCAGCACCTGAGCTGGGTGATGCCCGGGGAGATCAGCTTCCAGGTGATCGACCAGGACGGCCAGCCGCTCGACCACGAGGACAGCCTGACCGAGCCAGGACGCGTCGAGGTCGAGAACGAGCCGGCCTGGTGGCACACCGCCTGGCGCACGATGGAAGCGGCGGGGAACCCTCAGGACGTCCCTGCCCCCGTCGACCGGATCCACGCCCCGAAGCAGAGGAAGCCGTGACCGCTGTGGGGCGGCGCGACGAGGCGGTCATCGCACAGCAGCTCGGCCGGCCACCGCGTGCCATCCACGGCATCGGTCACCGCTGTCCCTGCGGCAACCCGGACGTGGTCGCGACGGAGCCCCGTCTCGACGACGGCACCCCGTTTCCCACCACCTTCTACCTCACGTGTCCCCGGGCGGCCTCGATGATCGGGACGCTCGAGGCATCGGGGCTGATGAAGCAGATGTCGGAACGGCTCGCGCAGGACGCGGACCTGGCCGAGGCCTACCGTGCGGCGCACGAGGCATACCTCGCCTACCGCCAGGACATCGAGGAGGTGCCCGAGATCGCCGGCGTCTCCGCCGGCGGCATGCCGACCCGCGTGAAGTGCCTCCACGTCCTGGCCGCCCAGTCCCTGGCCCAAGGGCGTGGGGTCAACCCACTCGGAGACGAGGTGCTCGACCGGCTGGGCGCGTTCTGGGCATCAGGGCCGTGCGTGGACCCCGCCGACCTGGAGCAGGCATGACCCGTGTCGCCGCCGTGGACTGCGGCACCAACACCATCAAGCTCCTCATCGCCGATCTGGACGCCGAGACGGGCACGGAGCATGAGCTCGTCCGCGAGATGCGCATGGTGCGACTCGGCCAGGACGTGGACCGGACCGGACGGTTCGCCGACGAGGCGATGGAGCGCGCCTTCGCCGCGATCGACGAGTACGCCGCGGTCGTGCGGCCGTACGACGTCGAGGCGATCCGGTTCTGCGCGACGTCCGCGGCGCGGGACGCGAGCAACGGGGCGGAGTTCGCGGCGGGTGTCGAGGCCCGGCTCGGTGTGCGCCCCGAGGTCGTGACGGGTGCCGAGGAGGCACAGCTGTCCTTCGACGGGGCGACCCGTGGCCTCGCCGGCGCCGGTCTCCCGGACCCCGTGCTGGTGGTCGACATCGGGGGAGGGTCCACCGAGCTGATCCTCGGAGACGGTCACGGGCATGTGCGGGCAGCGCAGTCCCTCGACATCGGGTCGGTACGGATGACGGAGCGGCACCTGCGTCACGACCCACCGACGCACGAGGAGGTGGCCGAAGCCTCTCGGGCCGTCGCCTCGGCGATCGCCGGGTCCGACGTACCCCTGGAGCGGGCGCGGACCGTGATCGGCGTCGCGGGCACCATCACCACCGTGGCGGCCGGTGTGCTGGACCTGGCCGAGTACGACCGCGCCGCGATCGACCAGGCACGGCTCGCCGTGCGGGACGTGCACGCGCTGACCGAGCGGCTGCTCGCCATGACGGTGGCCGAGCGCAGGGCGCTGGGCTACATGCACCCCGGACGTGCGGACGTCATCGGGGCCGGCGCCCTGATCCTGGACGAGGTGCTCCGGCGTACGCCGGTCGACACCCTGCTCGTCTCCGAGGCCGACATCCTCGACGGCATCGCCTGGTCCATCGCCTGATGTCCGAGGTGCTCCTCCCGCATCCGGTCACCGGCCGGCTCTTCCCGAGTCCGGTGCCACCCGGGACGGGGTGGCCGGACGACCCGGCGCCCGCCGACGTCCCCGTTGCCGAGACGCCCGCCGGAGTCGTGACGCTGGCCGCGGAGGCCGGAGGCCTCGCGGACCTCGAGGCCCGCGTCTCGGTCTGCCGGGCGTGTCCGAGGCTCGTGGAGTGGCGTGAGGACGTCGCCGTCGGCAAGCGAGCGTCGTTCGCGGCGGAGCCGTACTGGGGCCGCCCCGTCGCCGGCTGGGGAGACGAGCAGCCGCGGGTGCTCATCCTGGGCCTCGCGCCCGCGGCGAACGGCGGGAACCGCACCGGCCGGATCTTCACCGGGGACCGCTCCGGGGACTGGCTCTTCGCCTCCCTCCACCGGGTGGGTCTCGCCACCCAGGAGACGTCCCTGCACGCCGGCGACGGCCAGCGGCTGGTCGGTGCGCGCATGGTGGCCACGGTCCGCTGCGCGCCGCCGGACAACAAGCCGACGATCGTCGAGCGCGACACCTGCGCGCCGTGGCTGCTCGAGGAAGTGTCGTTCGTCGAGGCGTGGGTGCGCTCGGTGGTCTGCCTGGGCTCCTACGGCTGGGACGCGGCCATCCGCACCTTCCGCGCTCTCGGATACGTCGGGGTGAGGCCGAAGCCGCGTTTCGGCCACGCCGCAGAGGCTGTGCTGACCTCACCGGACGGACGCGAGCTCGTCCTCGTCGGCAGCTACCACCCCTCGCAGCAGAACACGTTCACCGGCAAGCTGACCGAGCCGATGCTCGACGCCGTGCTGGCACGTGCCGCGGCGCTGAGCGGGCTGCCCGCCGGCTCGGAGTGACTCGGAGCCCCGTGCGAGGATGGCGGCCGTGACCTTGCAGGCAATCACCGTCATCGGCCGCGACCGGCCCGGCATCATCGCAGAGACCACGCGGATCCTCGCCGAGCTCGGGTTCAACATCGAGGACTCCACGATGACCCTTCTGCGCGGACACTTCGCCATGATGCTGATCTGCGCCGGACAGCGCTCCTCTGCGGAGGTGCAGGAGGCACTGGGTGCCCTGACCGAGGACGGCACCCTGGACGTCGCGGTCCGCGAGGTCCCCGAGGAGCCCGAGCACCCCGCCGTCGGCTCGACGTACGTCCTCAGCGTCCACGGTGGCGACCGGGCGGGCATCGTCTCCAGGGTGGTGGGCGAGGTCGCGCGGCTCGGCGGCAACATCACCGACCTGACGACGCGGCTGGCCGGGGACCTGTACGTCCTCGTTGCGGAGGTCGACCTGCCGGCGCGCTGCGACGTCGAGGCGCTCCAGACGGCTCTTCGGCGGGCCGGCGACGAGCTGGGGGTCGATGTCGCGCTGCGCCGGATGGAGAGCGACGAGCTGTGAGCTCTTCCCTCGTCGACGACGTCGTCGGCCGCTGGAGCGAGCACGACCTACCGGGGGCGGGACGGGTTCTGGACGTGGTCCGAGCGCCCGCTGCCCTGCTCTCCGCGGCCGGAGCGGAGGTCGACCCGACGGACCCGGACATGGTGCAGCTCGCCGCGGACCTGGTCGCGACCATGCGTGTCTCCCCGGGCTGCGTTGGACTTGCGGCCCCCCAGGTCGGAGTGAGCGCGAAGATGTTCTGCGTCGACGTGGCCGCCCATCCGAAGACCCGCTCTCACCACGGCACCTTCGTCCTGTGCAACGCCGTCGTCGTCCAGGCCTCCCGAAACGAGAAGGCGCGGGAGGGGTGCATGAGCGTGCCGGACCTGACCGGCGACGTGAAGCGGGCCTCGAGGGTCGTCGTAGGCGGACAGCTGCCCGTCACGGGGGAGAAGGTGGAGATCACCGCCGACGCCTTCGAAGCGCGGGCACTCCAGCATGAGATCGACCACTGCGACGGCCTGCTGTTTCTCGATCGGGTCGCGGGCGCCCACGCGATCCACGCCCGCAAGACCTATCTTTGACCAGGTCATGCGAGGTGGCCGTCCCGACGGCGGGCTCGTGCGACGTCGCGGCCCCCGTATCCCAACGGCAGAGGAAGAGGTCTTAAACACCTTTCAGTGTGGGTTCGAGTCCCACCGGGGGCACCAAGTGAATCGAACTCCCTCCGGGTCCCATACGAAGGTGTGACGATGGGTTGTAGGGCGCCCTTCGCGCCGGCCGTCGTCACGGGGAGCCAGGCTGATGCGTCGGAAGACTGTTCTCACGGCGGTCCTTGCCGCCGTTGCCGTGACGCTGTCGGGTTGCGGCTCGAGGGTGGACACGACGACCGGTCGCCCGAGCGGACAGACGACCGAGGTCGTGACCTCGGGTGACTGCGCACGCGAGCAGGCACTGGTCCGCAGAGCGCTCGCGCGGTCGACCCTCCGGGCGGACGTGAGTGGTGACGGCCGGCTCGACACGGTTGCGACCGCGTCGGACCCCCAAGCGGCCAAGCCGTGCCGTGGCTTCGTGGGCGTGCGCGTGCAGGGCGGCTCGACGTACTCCACGCACCTGGTCCCCGAAGCGGTGCCGATCAAGGGGCTCGGCGCGAAGATCGTCGGTCTTCCCCACCTCGGGGACGGAAGCCGCGCACAGATCGTCGTCGACACCAGGGCCGCGGTCGACTCGCTTCTGGCGCAGATGTTCACCCTCTCCGGCGGTCGCCTTCGTGCCGTGGACGTGCCGGGCCTCGAGGACGGGACGTTCATCGTCGAGGGAGGCGGCGTGATCTACCCATTCGGTGCCTCCTGCACGCATTCCGGCCGGCTGGTCCTCTCCAGGGCGACGCAGACCAGCGACGGCACGCGTTACCACGTGACGCGTCGCTCTTACGTCGCCCGTGGTGAGCCGGTCCGCCTGGTCGACCCGACCGTCACGAGGGCGACGGTCCCCGTGGACGAGCTCGTCGCCCGCTTTGCCGAGTTCGCGGGGCCACACTGGGCGGCCTGCGGAGGCACCCTCCGAGCCGGCTCGGCCTAGCTCGGCTCGGTCACGGAACGGGAACACCGGACTCTCTCGGCTCGTTGAGCAGGTAGCGGGACCCTACGATGGGTCCTGCGGTCCGTTCGAACGGCGCCCAGAGCGGGCGTCGGACAAGGGCCTCCAAGGAGGAGACCAACACGATGCAGAGCAGCAACCCGGTATTCGCCCGGTCCGAGGGCTTCAACGGTCGCCGGACCAGCAACAGCGGGATGACCTACCCCGACTACAACGCACCGTCCACGTGGGGCGCCGGTGCGCCCCAGGCGCCCACGTACGTCGACCAGGGCCGGATGACGATCGACACGGTCGTCCAGAAGACCGGCATCACACTCGGCCTGGTCGTCCTCGCCGCCGCGTTCACCTGGTTCGCCGTGCCCGACGCGATGCTCGGCATGGCCTGGATGGCCGGTGCCTTCGTCGGCCTCGGGCTCGGCCTGGTGCTGTCCTTCAAGCGCACCGTGAGCCCCGGCCTCGTGCTCGCCTACGCCGTGGCGGAGGGCGTCTTCATCGGGGCGGCGAGCAAGACCTTCGAGATGGTCTTCGGCAACGGGATCGTGGTCGGCGCCGTTCTCGGCACGGTTGCTGCCGTGGGTGGCACGCTCGCCGCGTACAAGTTCTTCAACATCCAGGTCGGCACCAGGTTCCGCAAGTGGGTCGTCGGGGCGATGTTCGGCTTCGTCGCCGTGGTGCTGCTCGACTTCGTCCTCGGGCTCTTCGGCGCCGCCATCGGCTTCAACGGGTTCGGCCCCCTCGGCCTGCTGATGAGCGTCATCGGCCTCGGTCTCGGTGTGCTGATGCTGATCCTCGACTTCGACTTCGTGGAGCGCGGCATCGCCGCCGGCCTCCCGGAGGTCGAGTCGTGGCGTGCGGCCTTCGGCCTGACCGTGACGATCGTCTGGATCTACATCGAGATCCTTCGGATCCTGGCGATCCTGCGCGGCGACTGACCGTCCAGGACCAGGCGAAGGGCCCGCCGCTCGGCGGGCCCTTTCGCTTTCCCGGCGCGGTGCTTTCCCGGGGCGGTCTCCGCCCGGGGGTGTCAAGCGTGGCCGGTCGGCTCCCCTCGAAGATCCGCCTGCCCGTCGCTCTCGGGATGCTCGGCGGCGCCCTGTGGTCGACGACGGCGGTGCCGCAGGAGCACCCAGCGTCCACGCGCGCCGCGGCTCGCTCCGGCCACCTCGGTGCCACCGATCTCGGTGCCGGGGGTCTTGGTGGCTTCCACGGCGGCGTAGGAGATCGGCATGACACCCTCGCCTCGGAACGCCTCCGGTTCGAGGTCCTCGAACGGGATGACGCCGACGGCCGCCAGCACGGACGGCAGCAGCACCGAGGACATGCTCGAGTAGCCGGCCACAGACGGGTGGAACTGGTCGGGCCCGAACAGCACCTTCGGGGAGGCGCTGAACTCCGGGCCGAGGATCGAGCCGAGCGACACGGACCGACCGCCCGCCTCGACCACCGCGATCGTCTGGCCGGCCGCGAGCCGCCGGCTCCATGCGCGGGCGACCTGACGAAGCGGCGGGGCGATCGGCTCGATGGTGCCGAGGTCGGGGCAGGTGCCGACGACCACCTCGGCGCCGGCATCCCGTAGGCGACGGACACCCTGCTCCAGGAGCCGGATCGACTCGGAGGGCCGGACCCGGTGGGTCACGTCGTTGGCGCCGATCAGGATCACGGCCACGTCGGGTTCGGTCTCGAGCGCGAGGTCGATCTGTGCGGCGAGGTGGCGGGTCTGGGCGCCCACGACCGCGACCGAGCGGAGCTGGACCTGCCGGTCGGCGCCCTCGGCGAGTCCGGACGCGAGATGGGCGCCGGGGGTGTGCTCGACCATGTCGACGCCGTATCCCACCGCACTGGAGTCACCGAGCAGGGCGAGCCTGATCGGCGGGCCGGGACGGCCCTTGCCGTACCGGCCGCTCGCGTCGGGGGTGGGGTCGACGCTGGGCGGCCCGATGGTGCGTCGGGCCATCTTGGCCTCGGCGGTGAGCACGCCGAGCAGCGACGCGCCGAGGAGCGAGAGGCCGCCTCCGCCGTACGCAGCGGCAGCGGCGAGCTTGCGTGCAGCGGCGGCTTTTCCCACGGCGTCAATGCTAGTGGCGTGGTCCGGCCTAGACTGACCGGCGTGCAATACGTGAACTCGCTTCTCGACCTCGTCGGCAACACCCCGTTGCTCCGCCTCTCGAAGACCACGGACGGGGCCGTTCCGCTGGTCCTCGCGAAGGTCGAGTACCTCAACCCCGGTGGGTCCGTGAAGGATCGCATCGCGCTTCGGATGGTGGAGGCCGCCGAGGCGGACGGGTCGCTCAAGCCGGGTGGCACGATCGTGGAGCCGACCTCGGGGAACACCGGTGTCGGCCTGGCCATGGTGGCGCAGGCCAAGGGCTACAAGTGCATCTTCGTCTGCCCCGACAAGGTGAGCGAGGACAAGCGCAACGTGCTGAAGGCGTACGGCGCCGAGGTCGTCGTGTGCCCGACGGCCGTGGCGCCGGAGCACCCGGACTCCTACTACAGCGTCTCCGACCGGCTGGTGCGCGAGGTCGAGGGCGCCTGGAAGCCCGACCAGTACTCCAACCCGAACAACCCGTTGTCACACTACGAGTCCACGGGGCCGGAGATCTGGGAGCAGACGGACGGGAAGATCACGCACTTCGTCTGCGGCATGGGCACCGGCGGCACGATCAGCGGTGTCGGGAGGTACCTCAAGGAGAAGAGCGGCGGCAAGGTGCAGATCGTCGGTGCCGACCCGCACGGCTCGGTGTACTCCGGCGGCACCGGGCGTCCCTACCTCGTGGAGGGGGTCGGCGAGGACTTCTGGCCCGAGACGTACGACGCGTCGGTCGCCGATCGGGTGATCGAGGTCTCCGACGCCGACTCGTTCGCGATGACCCGACGTCTGGCACGCGAGGAGTCGCTGCTGGTGGGCGGCTCCTCCGGCATGGCCGCCTTCGCGGCGATCCAGCTCGCCCACGAGCTGTCGGAGGAGCCCGACGCCGAGGAGAAGGTGATCGTCGTCCTGCTTCCGGACTCTGGCCGGGGCTACCTGACGAAGGTCTTCAACGACGAGTGGCTGGGCCGGTTCGGCTTCCTCCCGCCGTCGGGGGAGCAGACGGTCGGCGAGGTGCTGCGCGGCAAGGACGGCTCGCTGCCGGACCTCGTCCACACCCACCCCAACGAGACGATCGCTGAGGCCGTGCAGATCCTCCGGGAGTACGGCGTCTCGCAGATGCCCGTCGTCCGCGCCGAGCCGCCGATCATGGCCGCCGAGGTCGCCGGGTCGGTGTCCGAGCGGGTGCTCCTCGACGCGCTCTACGCCGGCAAGGCGAAGATGGCCGACCTCGTCGAGCAGCACATGAGCGAGCCGCTTCCGTCGATCGGGTCGAGCGAGCCCGTCGCCGAGGCGGTCACGGCACTCGAGGGCGCGGACGCTCTGCTCGTGCAGGAGGACGGCCGGCCGGTGGGAGTCCTGACCCGCCAGGACCTGCTCTCCTACATAGCTGCCGGTCGCTGAGCACTCACCGGACCCGTTCGGCCATGCCGGGCCCGGGCGGCTCGGCCACCTCCGGGTGGAGGATCCCGGCCAGGGCCTCGACGCCGTCCACCAGGCGAGGGCCCGGTCGGGCGAAGGAGGCGTTCGCGTCCACCGCCCACACGGCCACGTCCTCCGGCAGCACGCCGGCCGACACGACCTCGCTGGCCAGCGCCGCTGACCGGTCGAGGCCGAAGCCGCACGGGGCGCACACCACGACCTCCGGCGCAGCGGCACGGACCTGGTCCCAGCCGACCCGGTAGGACTTCTCACCGGGCTGGCCCAGGACGCAGGCGCCGCCCGCGAGGTCCACCATCTCGGGGACCCAGTGCCCAGGCGCGAACGGCGGGTCGGTCCACTCGAGCACGAGAGTCCGTGGCCTGGCTCTCCCGACCGCCCGTCGTACCACCTCGTCCAGGCGGGCTCGAAGGGAGCTCACCAGCGCCTCGGCCTCCCTCTCCCGCGCAGTGGCCTTCCCGAGCGTCGCAACCGAGTCGAGCACCTCGTCGAGGGTGTGCGGGTCGATGGTGAGCACCTCCGCCGTACAGCCGAGGTGGGCGAGCGCGTCGTCCACCACCGCGACGTCCACCGCGCACACGGCGCAGAGGTCCTGGGTCACGACGAGGTCGGCATCGAGGCCGGAGAGGGCGCCCTCGTCGAGGTGGTAGAGGTCCTCGCCCGCCTGCATCGCCTCGACGACGAAGGCGTCGATCTCCGGTGGCGTGAGGCCTTCGGGCATGGCGCTCGTGGAGACGATGGTTCTGCTCCGCGCCTCCGCCGGATGGTCGCATTCGAACGTGACGCCGACGACGTCATCGCCGGCGCCGAGGTCGAAGAGGATCTCCGTCGTGGACGGCAGCAGCGAGACGATGCGCATACGCCGATGGTCTCAGGTCTGTGCGAGTCCTCGTTCGGTCAAGGTCTTGTTGAGGGATCGAGATATGAGGATTTGCTGAACCAGGACGGCGTAGATAGTCCGGAAATTCGATGGTTCCTATGACGCGAACGCATCATGCCGCTCCCCAGAAGGGCTGAATGGCTGGCATCGCCAACCACCCTCTCGGGCGGTGTTCACCGCCGAGGCGGCGGCGAGAACCTGAGAGGCGATCCCTCAATTCTCATGTGACCTGACCAATGTCGGTCGGCGAGTCCGGGGCGACGGGGGACGTAGCTGAACGGGGGAAGGGCACCCGCCATGATGCGATGGGTAACGGCTTCCAGCGTCAGGCTCGCCGGGCTGGTCATTGCGGTCGCTGTGGGGATAGCCACGCTCGGCGTGGTGCAGCTGCGGTCGGCACCGGTTGACACCTATCCGGAGTTCATGCCACCGATGGTTCAGCTCCGCACCGAGGCTCTCGGGCTCTCCGCAGCGGAGGTGGAGCAGCTCATCACGGTGCCGTTGGAGCAGGACCTCCTCAACGGTATCCCGTGGCTGGACCAGATCCGCTCGGAGTCAATGACCGGCCTCTCGTCAGTCGACCTGGTCTTCGAGCCCGGCACCGATGTGCTGAAGGCGCGGCAGATGGTCCAGGAGCGGCTGACGCAGGTGGCCGGCCTGCCCAACGTCGGGAGCAGACCGGCGATGCTGCAGCCGCTGTCCTCGACGAGCCGGGTCATGATGATCGGCCTGTCGTCGGACGACCTCTCGCTGATCGACATGTCCGTGCTCGCGCGATGGAAGATCAGACCCCGGCTGATGGGCATCCCCGGGGTCGCCAACGTCGCGATCTGGGGGCAGCGGGACCGACAGCTGCAGGTCGAGGTGAACCCCGACCGGCTGGCCGCAGAGGGGATTGCGCTGAACCGGGTCGTCAACTCCACCGGCAACGCCCTCTGGTCGTCCCCGCTGACGTTCGTCGAGGCCTCCACGCCTGGGACCGGCGGCTTCATAGACACGGCGAACCAGCGGTTCGGGGTGCAGCACATGATGCCGATCACGACCCCTGAGCAGCTGGGCGCGGTGACCATCGAGGACACCTCGGGGAGGACGCTACGTCTGCGGGACATCGCGCAGGTCGTGGAGAACCACCAGCCCCTGATCGGCGACGCGCAGGGGCCCCGGCGCGCGAGCCTCATCCTGGTCATCCAGAAGTTCCCGGACGCCGACACCCTGCAGGTCACCAGAAACGTCGAGAACGCAATGGCGTCCATGCGGCCGGGCCTCTCCGGGATCCACATCGACACCAAGGTGTTCCGCCCCGCGAGCTTCCTCGAGTCGGCTCTGCGCAACGTGGGGCTCGCCGTCTCGTTGGCCTTGCTCCTGATCCTGCTGGTCCTCGCGGCGTTCACCAGGTCGTGGCGGGCGACCCTCATCGCCTTCGCGGCGATCCCGGTCTCCCTGGTCACGGCGGCGTACGTGCTCTACCTGAGAGGTACGACGTTCAACTCGATGACCTTGGCAGGTCTGGCCGTCGCCCTGGGAGTGGTCGTCGGTGACGCCGTCATCGACACCGACAACATCCAGCGCCGGGTGCGCAGCTGGCGGGCCTCTCGGAGCGGCGACTCCGTCGCGGAGCCAGTGGTCGAGGCGTCGCACCAGGTTCGGCACCCCCTGCTCTACGCAACGCTGGTTCTCCTGTTGATCGCGGTTCCGCTCCTGGTGCAAGGCGGCGTCGCCGGTTCCTTCTCTCGCGAGATCGCGCTGTCCTACGTCGTCGCGGTGCTCGCCTCGATGGTGGTCGCTCTGACCCTCACGCCGGCGCTGTCGGCCTTGCTGCTGCGCCACGGGGCTGCCGAGCCGCGCACCGGCATCCTGGCGCGGGCTGTCCGTCGCGGCTTCGACCGAACCGCTCCTCGGTTCCTCAGCAGCCCGCCCCTTGCCTACGCGTCGGTCGGGGTTCTCGTCCTCGTCGGCCTCGCGGCGGTTCCCCAGCTGCACGGTGATCACCTCCTTCCGGCCTCCCACGACCGCGACATGCTGGTCCGGCTCCGAGCGGTGCCCGGAACCTCCTTGCAGGAGATGGATCGCATCACCGGCGCCATCAGTCGCGAGGTCGATGCCATCCGTGGGATTCGAGGCGTCGGCGTGCACGTGGGCCGTGCCGTGGCGTCCGACCAGGTGGCCGACGTCGACTCTGCCGAGCTGTGGTTCAGCGTCGCGCCTTCGGCAGACCGCGATGCGACGGTCGACCAGGTGCGCCGGGTCGTGAACGGCTACCCCGGCCTGAGCCGGGAGGTGTCGACCTACGAGCAGGAACAGCTCGCCCTGTCCGACACCCACAGCACGCGGCCGCTCGTGGTCCGGGTCTTCGGCCAGGACCTGCCGACGCTGCGCGCCCAGGCGGCGAAGGTTCGCGCGGCGATCGCCTACGTCGACGGTGTGCGGGACCCTCGCGTCGAGGCACAGCCGGAGGAGCCGACCCTGCAGGTGCAGGTCGACCTCGCCAAGGCCGAACGCAACGGAATCCGGCCCGGTGACGTACGACGGACCGCGGCAACCCTGCTGTCGGGACTCCTCGTCGGCAACCTGTATGAGGACCAGAAGGTGTTCGACGTCGTGGTCTGGGGTTCGCCCGACATCCGGCAGAACCCCTCCAGCGTGGCGAACGTGATGATCGACACGCCGTCCGGCGACCACGTCCGGCTCAAGGACGTCGCCTCCGTGCGGATGGTGCCTTCCCCCAGGACGATCCGGCACGAAGACGTGTCTCGTTACGTCGACGTGACCGCCGACGTCAGCGGACAGTCGATCGGCTCGGTGAGAGACGAGGTCGACAAGCGGATCCAGACGCTCCGGTATCCCCTCGAGTACCACGCCGAGGTCCTCGGCGCTGCGTACACCAGGCAGGGCGTCGGCGGCCGAGCTCTCGGCCTCGGGGCCGCCGCGCTGGTGGGCGTCTTCCTGCTCCTGCAGGCGCTGACTCGCAGCTGGCGGACCGCGGGTCTGCTCCTGGTGCTGGTGCCGCTGGGTGTGGTCGGCGGGGTCGTCACCGCGCCGTTCGTGGGCGGTCTCTGGTCAGCCGGTGCGTTCCTGGGGTTGCTCGCGGTCCTCGCGGTCGGCACGCGCAACGCGATCCTGCTCGTGCAGTGCATCCAGCGGCGGCGCTCCGACAGCGCTGCCGGCGAGGCACCCGCGGTCCTGGACGGAACGCGCGACGTCCTGGTCCCGGTCGTGCTCAGTGCGGCGACGTTCGCCGCAGCCGTGCTTCCGTTCGTCCTCCTCGGAAACGTCGCCGGTGAGGAGATCCTGCGTCCGCTGGCAGTGGTCGTTCTCGGCGGCCTGGTCACCTCGACACTGCTCACCTTGTTCGTGCTCCCCCCGCTGTACCAGAACCTCGTCGGCGGAGGCGCTGTCCATCCACCCATCAGAACCGGCCGGACGACCACCTTCGAGGAGGTGCGGCAATGAAGCACCGTAAGTTGCTCCTGGCAGGTCTGCTGACCGCGACCCTGCCGCTGGCTGCCTGCAGCCAGACCACGGAGGCTCTCGGCGAGGCCTCTGGCGACGCCGCCCGTGTCGAGCCTGTCAAGGGCGGCCAGGTCAGCCGGGTGATCCTCACGCAGCCGGCGTACGTGCGGCTCGGGATCCACACGGAGACCGTTCACGGCGCCGCAGGGAACACCGCGTCGACCGACATCGTCGTCCCCGCCGCCGCGGTGCTGTACGACGCCGAAGGGCGGACCTGGATCTACACCAGCGAAGGTCCGCGAACCTACGTCCGGCACCCGGTCACGGTCGACCATTTCGACGGCGACCTCGCCTACCTCGAGGGCGGTCCCGCCACGGGATCGACCCTGGTGACCATCGGGGTGCCCGAACTGTTCGGCATCGAGCAGGGGGTCGACGGAGAATGACCGCCGAGCCCCGTCCGACGCTCATGCGCCGGACTGTCAGCGCCAGCCTGCGCTTCCGGTACATCGTGGTGGCTGTCGGGGTCGGCATGATGATCTTCGGCAGCCTGCAGCTTCCCGCGATGCGGGTCGATGTGTTTCCGGAGTTCGCACCTCCGAGGGTGGAGATCCAGACCATATCGACGGGCCTCACCACGGCAGACGTGGAGTCCCTGGTCACCGTGCCGCTCGAGCAGGCGCTCAACGGGCTCAAGGGGCTCGACGACATGCGCTCGAAGTCGGTGCCGCAGCTGTCCTCGATCGAGCTGATCTTCAAGCCGGGCACGGACATGCTGGAGGCCCGGCAGCTGGTCGCCGAGCGCTTGGAGACCGTGACGTCGAGCCTGCCGACGTGGGCCTCGCCTCCGGTGATGCTGCCCCCGGTTTCGGCCACCGGACGGGCGGTGCAGATCGGGATGACATCCAAGGACCACTCGCTGATCGCGATGTCGATGATGGCGTACTGGACGGTCAGGGCCCGGATCCTCCGGGTCCCTGGCGTCGCGAACGTGGCGATCTGGGGTGAGCGTCTGCAGATGATGACCGTGCAGACGAAGCCGAAGGAGATGCAGCGGCAGCACGTCTCCCTGGACACGGTCATGGAGGCGACCGCGGACTCCGTCGACTCGGGCCTGCTGAGGTTCTCCAACGGCTCGGTAATCGGGACGGGCGGGTTCGTGGACGGGCCCAACCAACGGATCGGTGTCCGACACGTCCTGCCGATCGTGACGCCCGCAGACCTGTCCCAGGTCCCCGTGCAGGAGGAGGGCCGGCACACGGTGCGGATCGGCGACGTCTCCAAGGTCGCGGAGACCCACCAGCCGCTCATCGGCGACGCGATCATCAACGACCGCCCCGGCCTGCTGCTCGTGGTGGAGAAGCTGCCGTGGGCGGACTCGCAACAGGTCACCCACGATGTCGAGAAGGTCATCAAGTCGCTGGAGCCGGGACTTCCGGGGATCCAGTTCGACACCAAGATCTTTCAGCAGGCCCGCTTCATCGACACGGCCATCCACAACCTGCGTCAGGCGCTCATTCTCGGCTTCGTCCTCGTCGTCGTGATCCTGTTCTTGTTCCTGTTCGAGTGGCGGGTGGCGCTGATCAGCCTGGTCACGATCCCGCTGTCGCTGATGGCCACGGTGCTCGTCCTGTACTGGCGAGGGGACACGATCAACACGATGACCTTGGCCGGTCTGGTGATCGCCTTGGGGGCGGTCGTGGACGACGCGATCATCGACGTGGAGAACATCCTGCGCCGGGTGAGGCAGCATCGTCTGGCAGGGAGCGAGAAGTCGACCGAGGCCATCATCCTGGATGCGTCGCTCGAGGTCCGCAGTCCGATCGTCTACGCGACGTTGATCATTGTCGCGGCCGCCCTCCCGGTCTTCCTGCTCCAGGGCCTCACCGGGGCGTTCTTCAGGCCGCTGGCCGTCTCGTACACGCTCGCCATCCTGGCCTCGATGGCGGTGGCACTGACGGTCACGCCGGCCTTGTGCCTGATCGTCTTGCGGAAGGCACCCGTGGAGCGGCATGCCTCCCCGCTCGTGGGCTGGCTGCACCGGCACTACACGCGGATCCTGTCCTCCATCCTCAACCGTCCGCGGAGCGCCTACGCCGTGTCGTCGGTCATGCTGGTGGCGGGCCTCCTGGTCGCGCCTCAGCTCGGACAGGCACTGTTCCCCACCTTCAAGGAGCGAGACTTCCTGGTCCACTGGATCTCCGCTCCTGGTACGTCGGCCGCGGAGGAGCGGCGCACGACAGTCCGGGTGTCCAAGGAGCTGCGTGCGATCCCCGGAGTGCGCAGCTTCGGCTCCCACATCGGACAGGCCTTCCTGGGGGAGGAAGTGGTCGGCGTGAACTTCGGGGAGTCGTGGATCAGCCTGGACGACTCGGCGGACCTCGACGAGACGCTCGCGCGGATCCACGAGGTCACCGATAAGTACCCGGGTCTCTACCGCGACGTCCTGACCTACCTCAACGAGCGGATCGAGGAGGTGCTTACGGGCGCTAAGGAGCCCATCGTGGTCCGGATCTACGGCCAGAACCTGCACATCATCCGGGACAAGGCCACCGAGGTCGAGGAGGCCCTTGCCGACGTGGAGGGGCTCGACGACCTGCACGCCGACTTCCAGGCCGACGTGCCGCAGATCGAGGTGAAGGTGAAGCTCGCGCAGGCCGCGAGGTACGGGCTCAAGCCGGGTGACGTGCGGCGGGCCGCGTCCACGATGATCGCGGGGGAGGAGGTCGGTGACATCTTCCGGGGCGGCAAGGCCTACGACACCGTCGTGTGGAGCACGCCGCAGACGCGCAACGACGTCTCCGACATCGGCCGGCTCCCGATCGACACGCCGTCCGGCAGGAAGGTTCCCCTGAGCGAGGTGGCCCAGGTGGCCGTGCGCCCCATTCCCAACGTGATCGAGCGGCAAGCGGACTCGCGGCGTATCGACGTTGGCGCCAACGTCGACGGCCGCGACCTGGGATCCGCGGTGAAGGACGTCAGGAAGCGGCTGGACAATGTGTCCTTCCCCCGCGGCTACCACGCCGAGCTCCTCGGGGAGTACCACGAGCGCCAGACCGCGCAGACCCGGATGCTGACCGCCGGAGTCATCGCCGTTGCGGCCATCCTCCTGCTGCTGATGCTCTCGTTCGGCAGCTGGCGTCTGGCGACCTTCAGCTTCCTCACCCTGATCATGGCGCTCGTCGGTGGTGTGCTGGCGGCGTGGGGGACCGGTGGCGTCATTTCACTGGGGTCACTAGTGGGCTTCTTCACCGTCTTCGGGATCGCTGCCCGCAACGGGATTCTCCTCGTCAACCACTGCCAGCACCTCGAGAAGTACGAAGGCGAGACCTTCGGTCCCGCACTCGTGCTGCGTGGGGCACGCGAGCGACTGTCCCCGATCCTGATGACGTCGCTCGCCACGGCACTTGCACTCGTGCCGCTCGTCGTGCTCGGGGACCGGCCCGGGCACGAGATCGAGTACCCGCTGGCCGTCGTGATCCTCGGAGGGCTGGTGACCTCCACCTTGCTGAACCTCTTCGTGGTGCCGTCGCTCTACCTACGGTTCGGCAAGCGCCGGTCCGAGGTGCCGGTTGGTCCAGGGCCGGTGACAGGCACGGACTGAGGAGGGGCCCCGGCGGGGAGCTGGACGCGGAACCGTGCCCCGCCGATCGGTGCGTCGGACACCGTGACGGTGCCGGCGTGGGCGCGGACGATATCCACCACGATCGCCAGCCCGAGGCCGACGCCGCCGGCACCGCGGTCGCGGGAGTCGTCGAGCCTCGTGAAGCGTCGGAAGACCTCTGCCCGAGACTCCGCCGGTATCCCGGGGCCGTCGTCGTCAACGGTGAGGACCGCGGTCACGTCTTCCCGCCCCAGCGACACGCGGACCTCCCGGGAGGCGTACTTGACGGCGTTCTCCAGCAGGTTGCGCACCAGTTGCTCGAGCAGTACGGGGTCGCCGGACACCTGCACCGGGGAGACCCCCCTGATGTCGACGGCGATTCTCTGACGCGGGTTCTCGAGTCGAAGGGCCTCGAGAACCCCCGCGATGGTGTCGTCGAGGTCGACCGTCACGTTACGGCGCCGCAGTGCTCCGGCGTCGCTGCGGGCCAGCAGGAGGAGCTGGTCGACGAGGGCCTGCATCCTCAGAACGTCGGCTCGCAGGTCCTCGACGTACGCCTCGTCGTCGCCGATCCGGGCCCGGCCGTTCGCCTCCAGCTGGGCCCGGAGGCTCGCGATGGGGCTCCGCAGCTCGTGCGCGGCGTCGGCGAGGAACCGACGCTGCTCCCTCGCGCTGACGTCGAGGCGGGTGAGCATGGCGTTGATCGTCCTCGCCAGGCGGCCGATCTCGTCGAGACGCGGTGGTTCGGGGACGCGGGCGGACAGGTGCTCTGCGGTTATCGCGTCCGCCCGCTCCCGGATGGCGTCGACGGGTGCAAGGGTTCGACCGAGCGCGAACCACAGCAGGACGCTCAGGGGCACGACCAGGAGGATCAGTCCCAGCATTCCGGCCTTGAGGGCTGCCGCCGTCACGTCGGCGACGTCCTCGGTCGAGACGGCGACGAGTACCGTCGCAGGCCCCCGCGGCGTCGTCGTCCCGAGCGCCACCACCTGGTAAGGGCCGGTGCCCTCCGGCAGCCTCTCGACGCTGAGCTGCTGAGACGAGTCCGGGGGCTGGCTCGGCATGGGCAGGGGAGCGGATCCGGACACGTTCTCCGTGTGGCTCACCACCCGGCCCCTTCGCACGACCTGGATCAGCGTCTCGCCCTCGTCGAGGTTCGTCAGGTCGCTCGGCAGAGCGCCGGTCCGAGCCAGGTGCGCCACCTCCGAGGCATGGTCCCTGGCGACCCACGAGGCGGCGTCCATGAACTCCGCCCGGACGGCCCGAACGCTCAGGAAGCCGCCGAGGGCGACCATTGCGGTCACCGCCGTCGCGGTGGTCAGGACCATTCGGAAGCGCAGTGAGGTCACCGTCGCGGCGATCTGTCCGACCGTGGACGTCACGCCGGCCCCTCGATCATGTAGCCCTGCCCGCGGATGGTCCGGATGAGGTGGTTGCTGCTGAACGGTTGGTCCACCTTTCGCCGGAGGTAGCCGACGTAGACCTCGACCACGTTCGGGTCGCGCTGGGTGGCCTCGCCCCAGACCTCCCGAAGGATCTGCTCCTTCGAGTAGACCCTTCCGGAGTTGCGGGCCAGGAACTCGAGCAGGGCGAACTCGCGGGGGGTCAGGTCCAATGGCTGCTCGCCACGCCGGGCGTCGCGGCGACGGGGGTCGAGCACGAGGTCGCCGACCCGCAGCTCGAACGGCATCGCTGCGGGCCCCCGCCGAGCCAAGGCCCGGCAGCGGGCGACGAGCACATCGAAGGAGAAGGGCTTTCGCAGGTAGTCGTCTGCGCCCGTTGCAAGGCTCTCGGTCTCGTCGGACTCGCGGTCCTTGGCGGTCAGGACGAGGATCGGCGTCCAGAACCCCTCGGCTCGCAGCCGCCTGCACACCTCAAGCCCGGAGATGCCCGGGAGCATCAGGTCGAGCACGATGGCGTCGATGGGCGAGCTCTTCGCGAGCTGGTACCCGGCGTACCCGTCGTGGGCGACGAGGACGTCGAAGCCGCGCTGCTGCAGACCGCGTTCGATGGCAGCGGCCAGATGACTCTCGTCTTCCACGACCAACAGCCGCATCCATGTCTCCGCTGGGTCAGCCGCTCTGCGTACCTCGCTGGGGCGGGATGGCCATCTTCTCCTTGCGCGTCTTCGCGAACTGCAAGTACAGCGACGGTACAACGAACAGGTTGAGCAGCGTTGCGGTAATCAGCCCACCGAGGATCACGATCGCCATCGGGTGCTCGATCTCCTGGCCCGGGATGGAGCCGGACGCGATCAGCGGGATGAGGGCCAGCCCGGTCGTCAGGACGGTCATCATGATGGGCACCAGCCGCTCCTGGGCGGCGCGAAGCACAAGAGCAGGCCCGAAGGGCTCGCCCTCCACGCGCTCGAGGTGCTGGGCATGGCTCACCAGCATGATGCCGTTGCGGGCGACGATGCCGAAGACCGTGAGGAAGCCGACCATCGAGCCCAGCGTGATCACCCCGCCGCCGAACAGGTAGGCCGCGAGCACACCGCCGACCAGCGCGATCGGGAGTGTGAGGAAGGTGAGGGTGGCCAGACGCCAGCTGCGGTAGGAGGTGTGCAGCAGCAGGAAGATCAGGATCGCTGCCGCACCCGCAAACAGAAGCATCTGCTGCGAGGCGGCCTGACGTTCGGTGTACTCACCGAGGAGCTCCGCCCGGAACTCGAGGGGCCAGTCGACGCGATCCACCACGGCCTCCACGTCCTTGACCACGGAGCCGAGGTCACGGGAACCGTCGATGTTGGCGCCCACGTCGATGTTGCGGAAGAGGTCGGTGTGGTGGACCACGTTCGGCACCGGTTCGATCGCGATATCGGCGACCTCGGCGAGCCTGACGTGGCCTCCGCCCGGAGTGTCGATCAGCAGGTTCTCGAGATCGCTCATGCTCTGCCGGGACTCCGGCGGGCTCCACACCTGAACGTCGTAGGCCCGCCCGCCACGGTAGAGGTCGCCGGCCTCCTCGCCTGCCATCATCCAGGCTGCTGCGCGTCGCACGTCGCCAGGCTTGACGCCGTACTTCTTGGCAGCCTCGAGGTCGACCTTCACCGCGATCTGCGGGACCGAGTCCTGGAACTCCACGTGGTTCTCGATCACACCGGGGATCTGGCCGAGCTGTTCGTTCACCTCGGTGGCCTTCTGGCGCAGCTGGTCGAGATCCGTGCCCGAGATGCGGATCGTGATGGCGTCACTGGTGCCGGTCAGCACCTCCCGGATACGTTCCTTGAGGTAGGTGAGCACGTCTCGGTAGACGCCCGGGTAGCTGTTGACGACGTCCTCGATGGACTGCCGGGTCTGGTCGTAGTTCACCGAGCGGTCCACGCTGATCCAGTTCTCTCCGAAGTAGACCCCGTAGGGTTCGTCACCGAGGAGCGCGTTGCCGATGTGGGACCCCGCGTTGCGAACCCCCGGGATCTCGAGCAGGTCGGCGTTGACCAGCTTCGTCGTGCGGACCTCCTCCTGCAGTGACGTGTCGGGCTTGGCCAGCCAGTGCATCAGGAAGTCGCGTTCCTTGAAGTTGGGCAGCAGCGCCTGACCGAGCAGCGGCAGCACCAGGATCCCGGACACCGCGGTCAGGGCGACGCTCGCGTAGGCCGCGCGAGGCCGGTTCATGATTCGGGTGAGCAGCCAGGCGTAGCCGCGCTTCAGCGCCGGCACGAACGGCGACTCCCGGTGAGCCAGCGACTTCTCGCTCCGGAAGAGGATCAGGCTCATGGCCGGCGTGAGCGTGAGCGCGACGATCATCGAGGCGAGCAGGGCTAGCGCGTAGGCCAGGGCCAGAGGCCGGAAGAACGAGCCCGACAGCCCGGGAAGCAGGAAGATCGGCAGGATGGCCACGATCTCGATCAGAGTTGCGTAGACGATCGCGCCACGGACCTCGAGGGACGCGGTCAGGATGACCCGGGCGGTCGACCGGGTGCCTCCTCGCGCCCGATGCTGCCTCAGGCGTCTGACGACGTTCTCGATGTCGATGATCGCGTCGTCGACGATGTCGCCCAGGGCTATCACGAACCCGGCCAGGATCATCGTGTTGATCGTGGCGCCCTGGGTCTGGAGCACGAGGACGGCTGCCAGGAGCGACAGCGGGATGGCCACGACGCTGATCAGTGCGGTGCGCCAGGAGTAGAGGAAGGCGCCGAGGACCATGATCATCAGCAGCGCCCCCAGGATCAGCGCACGGGTGAGGTTGTCGATCGAGTCCTCGATGAACGTGGCAGGTCGGAAGATCGACGAGTCGACCCGGATCCCGCCCAACCCGGGTTGAAGCTCGGCGAGCGCCCTCTCGACGCCCTCGGTGACATCCATCGTGTTCGCCCAGGGCAGCTTCTCCACGATGAGCATCAGACCCGGTCCCTGGTTGATCACCGCGTCACCGATCAGCGGCTGGTGCCCTCTCTCCAGGTTCGCGACCTGGTCCAGGCGGACCTTCCGCCCGTCGCGGGTGGTGATCGGGATACCGGCCATGTCCTCGGCGGTCACGATCGGCAGCACGTGCCGCACGCCTGAGCGCTGCTCACTGCCGTCGATCCATCCTCCACGGCCGATGAAGTGGCCCTGGGAGTAGGGGAGGAGGCCGGCGTCGAGGGCGTCGGAGGCCGCTGTCATGACCTGCTCCAGCGTGACCCCTCGCCTGGTCATCCGCTTCTGGTCCGCCTGGACCTGGAGCATGTCCAGCCGCTCGCCCCAGATCGGCACGTTCGCCACACCGGGGACCCGGAGGAGCCGCGAGCGGATCTTCCAGTACGCCGTCATCGACAGGTCCATCATGTCGACGCGCCTGTCGGTGCTGGAAAGGCCGATCTTCAGCACGCGGCTCGTCGCCGACATCGGCTGCAGCATCACGGGGGGAGCCGCCCACGTGGGCAGCGTCGGCGTGACCGTGGCGATTCGCTCCTGCACGAGCTGGCGGGCCTCCAGGAGGTCGGTCCCCTGCTCGAAGAGCAGGACGATCTGGGACAGCTGCTCAACCGACTTGGAGCGGATCTCGTCGACCCCGGGAACGCCGTTGAGTGCCTGCTCCAGGGGAACCGTGATCAGGGACTCGACCTGGGTCGGGGCGAGCCCGATGGCGACCGTGTGGACCTCCACCTTGGGTGGTGCGAACTCCGGGAAGACGTCCACTGGGGAGTCCTCGACCCGCTGGAGCCCGAAGAAGAGCAGGGCCGAAGCCATGGCGACGACGACGAACCGGAACTTCAGACTCGTTCCAACGATCCAACGCATGTCTGTGCCTCCTGGTCTCGCCGGGTCAGTGCCCGACCTCGGCCTCGATGCCGTACAGCTCGGCCACCCCGACCGTCACGACATCGGCTCCGGGCCTGGGACCGGATGAGAGCAGGGCCAGCCCGTCGCGCTGATGCTCAACCGCGACCTCGTGGCGTACGTAGACATCTGGCTCGGGGTTCGTGTAGACCCACCAGACGCCATCCGGGTCGACGAAGACCGCCGCCTGCGGCACCACCAGTCGGCGCCCCTCACGAGACACGGAGCTGGTCTGCACGCGCAACCGCTCGGCGGCGCCGTCAGCCAGGATCACCCGTCCGATCTCGCTGCCGTCGACGTGCTCGACCGTGCCCGGGTCGTCCTCGATGACGTAGGCGTCGGAGACCGCCTCAGCGCACGAGCCCAGCAGCACGGCGGTGATCGGCAGGGCTACGAGAGCGGCAAGCTTTCGCTGCATGGCACGCCTCCTATGCCCTGACGGGCGCCTCGTCCGGAGCGGGTTCGTACAGGTCGTCGATCCAGCTGTCACGGTCCGGGCCGGTGCCGAACCTGAGGGCCAGCGTCGGGACGACGACTGCGGTGACCACCGTGGTCGTGACCACGCCCCCCAGCACGGCGATCGCGGCCGGCCCGAGGAGCTCGAGCCCGGTCCTGCCGCCGAGGACGGCCACCGGCCCCAGGACCGCCGCAGTCGCCGCGGCAACCGTGAGCGCCGGAACCAGCCGCTCCCGACTGCCCCTGACCACCAGGTCGCGACCCCAGTCAAGGTGCTCACGACGCTGGAGGTAGAGCAGGTGTTCGATGCACGACACCACCTCGTAGGCGGCGACGCCCAGCACCGCGACGAGTCCTGCAAGGACCCCGAGAGTCACCGTGCCGTCCGTGACGAGGGTTGCGGCCAGTCCGCCCACCAGCGACAGGGGAAGCGCCAGGAAGGCCAGCGCGGCGAGGCGCCAGCTGCGGAACGCTGAGTGCAGCAACAGAAAGATCACGATGGCGGCCGCGAGCGCGATGGTCAGCACCTGAAGGATGGCGTCCCGGGTCTCGGCGTAGTCGCCGAGCACCTCGGCGTGGTGGTTCAGCGGGAACTCGATTGCCGACACGGCCTCGGTGACCTCGTCGTTCACGTCGGCGACGCTTCGGCCGCTGACGTCCGCCGTCACCTCGACGAAACGTGCCACGTTCTCGTGCGAGATGGCCGCGTCGTTCGGCGTCTCCCGCACGTCGGCCACATCTCCCAGCCGGATGCTGCCTCCGCTGGGCGTGTCGATCAGCAGGTCGCGCAGGTCCCGCACGTTCTCCCTGGTGTTCGGCGCGCCCCAGACGACCACGTCGAAGACCTTCTGGTCCTGGAACAGGTTGCCCACAGTGATCCCGCCGACGAGAATCGCGGCAGCCCGCCGGACGTCGCCCGGCGTGACAGCGAGCTCTTGGGCTCGGTCGAGGTCGACCTGGACCTCGAGCGTGGTCTCCTTCGGACTCGGCAGGATGCCGGCACGTGTCACGCCCTCGACGTCCGCGACAGCAGCCCGGACCTCCCGGGCCTTCTTCGTCAAGACGTCGGCATCCTCGCCGTACACGCGGACCGTGACGTCGCTCTCGTTGCCGTCGAAGACTTCTGCGAGGCGTTGGTCGGTGTAGGTCCTCACGTCCGTCTTTACGCCGTAGCCGGCCACCGTGTCGCGGATCCTGCCGAGCGTGGAGTCGTAGTCGGCGTCGCCGTCGATCGCCAGCCAGACCTCACTCTCGTTGACGTCGATGACCTTGTCCGACATGACTGCGCGGCCGATCTGCGCGTTGGCCTCGGCCACGCCGGGGACCGCGTTCAGGTCATCGACCGCCCGGGTGGCGACCGCGGTCATCCTGGGCAGGGAGGTCCCCGGTGGCGCAGCGAGTGTCACAACCACATGGCGCTCGTCAAGGCTGGGCCGGAAGGGCATGTCCAGGAACGGCACCGCGACGAGACCCACCAGTGCGAGCCCAGCTGCCACGACCAGCGCCGGCGTCGTGCGGGTCAGCGTCTTGGCTGCGGTGTCGTCGTACCACCTCCGGAGCCGAGAATCCGACGTGGCCTGCTGCACCGCGGGGTCGGACAGCAGCGTCATGCAGAGGACGGGAACCAGCAGCAGCGCAACCAAGAAGGAGACCCCGAGCGCGAGCAGGTAGGAGAGCACGATTGGAGGTGCGAACGCTCCGCCCTCGTCGCGCAGGAAGAACAGCGGCGCGGTCGCAGCGCCGACGACCAGCGCCGCGAAGAGGGCGGAGCGGCGGAGCCCGACCGAGCTCTCGACGATGGTTCCCCAGACGGGCGCGCTGGTTCCCGTCTCCCGGTGGCGCCGGAGTCGGGCGGCGATTCCCGACGTGTCGGTGACTGCGTCACCGATCATTGCCGTGAGGCCTACGACGAGACCGGTGAGGACCAGGAGGTTGACCGTTGCGTCCCGGGCCTTCAGCACGAGGATCGCAGCACTCAGCGAGACGGTGATGCCGGCCAGTACGACGACGGTGCGTCGCCAGTCACGCATCAGGACGAAGAGCACGAGGACGAGAAGGATCCCGCCGGCGAGCAGCGCCAAGCCGAGGTTCGAGAACGCCGAGTCGATGTGCGACGCCGGCCGGTACGGCGAGGAGTCGATCTTCATGTCGCCGAGCCCTGGGCGGAGCGCGGCAAGTGCGGCGTCCACGTCCTTGGCGACCTGGCCGGTGTTGGCGCTCGGAAACTTCTCGATCACGAGCAGCAGGCAGTCGTTGCCACCCGCGCACGCGGTGTCGCCGATCAGGGGCTGGTGGTCCTCGACGACCTCGGTGACGTCGGCCAGGGTCAGCGGTCCCCTGGTCCTAGGCCTTGCGTTGTCAGGACCTTCGAGCGCGACCTGGGACAGCTCCTTCGCAGTGGCGATCGGCTGCTCGTGGAAGATGTTGAGCCGTTGGTTGGGCGTGTCGATGAAGCCGCCGGTGCCTGGCTTGGACGCCTCCAGGTACGACAGGGGCGAGACCTCGAGCGCGTTGCCCGCGGTCTTGACGACCTGAGCGAGCGTCACGCCTCGTTCGCGCAGGCGTTCGGGGTCGACCCTGACCTGGAGCTGACGCTCGCGATTGCCCCAGATGGAGACGTTGGCCACGCCCGGGACGCCCAGCAGGCGAGGACTGACCACCCAGCGTGCAAGCACGGACATCTGGATGGGCGACAGCTCGTTGGAGGTCAGCTTGACCATCGACACGCGGCTGTTCGAGGAGACCGGCTGGATCATCTGCGGCGGCTTCGCGACCGCCGGCAGACCCGCGACGCCGACCGCCTGGGTCAGGCGCTCCTGGACGACCTGCCGGGCGTCGAGGACATCGGTCCCACGCTCGAAGGTCATCACCACTGACGACAGGCCGGGCAGTGACACCGAGGTGATGTCGTCGAGGAAGGGAACACCCACCAGCAGGTCCTGCTCGAGTGGGACGGTGATCAACTGCTCCACCTCGGCGGCGGACAGGCCGAGCGCCTCCGTCTGCACCTCAACCGTGGGTGGCTGGTACTCAGGCAGAAGGTCGACCCGGGTCTGTCCCACCTGGATGATCCCCAGTACCACCACGGCCGCGGCCGCGGCGAGCACCAGCTTCTGGAGTTTGAGACCGGAACCTACAATCCAGCGGAGCATGGAGACCCCCCCAAGTCGGTCAATAGGACCGCGCCGTCGTTGCGCCTAGGCCGCTGAGAAGCCGATCGGCCTTTCTCAGAATCCCGCTGTCCGGGGTGACTGAACATAGCCTTGTGTGGGGGCGTGGGTGCTATGCAAACCGGACAGGACGGTACGAGACACCTACACCGACGATGCAGGACCCTGCTCACCTCTCCAGGTCACCTGTGTGAAACCTCAGCCGCTCACAGGCTGGCCGAACACCTCGATCTCGACCTCGCGGAAGACCTTGTCCGTGTACCTGATCTGGCAGTCGAGGTCCGCCAGCGACACCTTGATCTCCTCCTGTTGCAGCTTGTGCAACTCATCGAGGCGCTGGCCGGTCAGGGTCCTGGGGTCGTCACCGTCGAGCAGGTCCTCCAGACGCTGCTCGTAGTCCTCGATGATGGCGTCCTGATCGTCCTCGTAGTCGTATCCCTTGTCTCGCATGCACTGGGTCCACTTGTCCTGAGCCTCGATAATGCGCGGGTCGTTCTCCACGAGGACGTCCTTGGGATTCACGTAGGTCCCCTTCAGCTGGTCCGCGGCGAACACCTTGGACACGGCCTCGCGTGTGCAGCCACCGGTCTGCGAGAAGTCCTCCTCGTCGAAGGCGAACACGAAGTCGTAGTTCGGGTTGTCGCCCCAGAGCGTGCGGCTGTAGGCCTCCTGGTCGGCCTTGGGCAGGCTCCGCCAGATCTTCAGGTTCGGTCCCAGGCCCGTGTCCCTAACGGGGTTGTCGAACCTCGTCGTGACACCGAGGCCCCACTTCTCCTTGTAGCTGCGACGCGTGTACCCGGGATCGGTCCGGACCCTCGCCTGAGCCGCCTCGATCGTCTTCACGTCCACGGGGATGTACTCGAACCCGGCGTCAGCCATGCACTCTGCGATGCTCTTCTGAGTCTTGTCGATGTGCTGGAGGTACTGCTCCTCGTTGAGGCCGAACTCCTTGATTCCGGGGAGCGGTCGGCCCTCCTTCGTGGCTCCCTCGCCCGAGGAGGACGAGCACGCGGAGGCGGCGAGGACCAGCGCAGTCCCGAGCAGGGCGACAACGCGTCGACCCCGTCCGTGGCCCCTCCCTGGTGCGAAGTGGTGTCCGGGCATCTCGCATCTCCTTCCACGACCGACGAACCAGCACGATCACAGCACCGCCTCGCTGAACAACGCCTGACACCGGACCGACTCGCGTTCAGCGTCCAGTCAGGCAGGCGGTGCCACGATCAGCTCTGACCTCTTTCACCGGGGCGCTTCGTGGGAAGGTGGCGAGCGGATGGAACGCAAGAACCTCCTGGTCGCGATGGTGACTGCAGTTCTCGTGTCGTCGCTCGCGACGTGGTTCGCTGCGGTTCAGATCCGGTCGCCCGCCGAGGTCGCCGCACGTACGGCGGCGCCAGAGCCGTCCCTGATCCTGGTCCCGGTCGTGAAGCGAGTCCTGTCAACGAAGGTGGTGACGCGGGGAACCGCACACTTCGGTTCTCCTCGGGCGCTGGAGCTGACCCCGTCTGCGCTCAAGGACAGCCCGAGGATCGTCACCGACCTGCCGAGCCGAGGGGAGCGGCTGAAGGCCGGAGACGTGGTCGCGTCCGTGACCGGAAGGCCGGTGTTCCTCCTCGGGGGTGACATGCCGTCCTACCGGGACCTCGGCCCCGGGATGTCGGGCCCTGACGTCGCACAGCTGGAGCGAGCCTTGAGCCGGCTAGGCCTGTCGCCGGGAACGGTGGACGACCACTACGACTCGGCTACCGGGGAGGCCGTCGCTGCCATGTACCGACGAGCCGGTTTCCAGCCGGTTGTGACCACGGAGTCGACGTTGGCGAGGACTCGACCCGTAGAAGCCGGCCTGGTGCCCGGTGGGCTGGCTCAGTCAGGGATCCAGCTACCGGCCGACGAGGTCGTCTTCGTGCCGCAGGTGCCGGTCAGGGTCACGGAGCTACCAGTCCCGGTGGGCTCCCGCCCCGAGGGGACACTGGTGACCGTCACCGACTCGGACGTCGTTGTCGACGGTCTCCTGCCCGTGGACCAGGCCGGGCGGGTGCGAGTCGGGTCGGACGTGGTGGTGGACGAGCCCACCCTCGGGATCGAGACCAAAGGCCGGGTCGCCTCCGTCGCCGCACGCGCCGGCACCAACGGGGCCGACGGCTTCCACGTCGCCTTCGAGGTGGCCGTGCCCAAACCGCCCGCCGCGCTGGCTGGTGCCTCTGTCCGGCTGACCATCCCGATCAAGTCGACCCACACGGCGCAGCTCGCGGTGCCGATCACGGCTGTCTCCCTCGGGCCGGACGGAGGCGCCAGGGTCGAGAAGGCCACGGTCGGGGGGACCGAGTTCGTGCCGGTCCGGACGGGGCTGTCCGCAGACGGCTACGTGGCCGTCACGCCGCGACGAGGCACGCTGTCCGCCGGGAACCAGGTGGTCGTGGGCTTCAAGGCCGACTCTCGAGGGAAGGGCTGACATGGAGTCCCTGGTCCGGCTCGAGGCGGTCAGCCGTAGCTTCGGAGCCGATGTCCCGGTCGAGGCGCTTCGCGGGGTGGACTTCGAGGTGGCGGCGGGCGAACGCGTCTCCGTCGTGGGGGCCTCGGGTTCCGGCAAGACGACACTCCTGAACATCATCGGCTGCCTCGACAGGCCCACAGCCGGCCGGTACCGGATGGACGGCGTTGACATCGACGCGCTGAGCGACCGTGAGCGGGCCGGGGTGCGGGGCAGCGACATCGGGTTCGTCTTCCAGTCGTTCCACCTGCTCAGCTACAGGACGGTACTCGAGAACGTGATGCTCGCTGAGGTCTATGCGGGGCGGGAACGTTCCGGTCGCGCGGAGCGAGCTCTGAACGCGCTCGAGGCCGTGGGCATTTCCGACCGCGCTGACGCCCTCCCGACCCGGTTGTCCGGCGGTCAGCGACAGCGGGTGGCGATTGCACGCGCAATCGTGAACCGCCCTCGTCTGCTGCTTTGCGACGAGCCCACCGGGAACCTCGACTCTGCCACGACGGCTTCCATTCTGGAGCTGCTCGGTGGCTTGTACGACGCGGGCCTGACGATCATCGTGATCACTCATGACGCGGGTGTGGCGTCGTGGGCGGAACGGACTGTCCACATGGTCGACGGGCGGCTTCGGGGGGAGGGATGAGGCCACGCGGCATCCGGTGGCCGCGACGCCCGGCGGACGAAGCTGGGCTTCGGCGGTTCGACCCGAGGCGCGTTCGCCGAGGCCGCACACCCGACTCGCGGCCGACATCGAAGGCGTCGCCCAAAGATCTGTTGTTCGAGTCGTTCGCCGGCATGTTCGCCCGCCCCGGCCGGATGATGCTCACCGTGCTCGGGACCACGATCGGCCTCGCCGCGCTGGTGGCGACGCTGGGCCTCTCCCAGACCGCCAGCCAGCAGATCATCGGCCGCTTCGACGAGCTTGCCGCGACCGAGATCACGGTCTCCTCGGCGCCCGCGCCGGAGGGCGGACTTCCGAACTACCTGCCGTGGAACTCGGGCGCTCGCCTGGAACGGCTCAACGGCGTGGTGGCCGCCGGCACGCTGAGTGCCGTCGACGTCGGGAATGCGCTGGTCAAGGGCTCACCCATCGACGACCCTCAACATCGATCTGCCTTCAAGCTGCCGGTCGAGGCCGCTTCGCCGTCGCTGTTCACCGCGGTCAGGGCGAGGCTGGAGGCTGGGCGACTCCCGGACGTCGGCCACTCCAAACGTGCGGACCGGGTCGCGGTGCTCGGACCGAACGCCGCCGAGCAGCTCGGGGTCAGTCGCCCGGACGGACTCCGCTCGATCAGCATCGGTGACGAAGTGTTCGTGGTCATCGGTGTGCTCAAGAGCGTGCAGCGCAAGCATGACCTGCTGAGCTCGGTGGTGATCCCGGAGGGCACCGCACGGACGCTGTACCGGCTGCCCGCACCGGAGAGCGTCGTGGTCGAGACGAAGGTCGGCGCCGCCTCGATGCTGTCGAGGCAGGTTCCACTGGCACTGAGACCGGACCTGCGCCACGGCCTCAAGGTCGCCTCCCCCGAGCAACCCCAAGAGATGCGTGCCGGAGTCCAGAGCGATCTCAACATCCTCTTCCTGATGCTGGGAGGGGTGTCCCTCCTCGTCGGGGCGATCGGAATCGCCAACGTGACCCTTGTGTCGGTCATGGAGCGAGTCGGGGAGATCGGACTGCGTCGGGCGATGGGGGCCACTCGTCGCCACATCGCCACTCAGTTCCTCCTCGAGAGTGCCACCATGGGGGCAGTCGGCGGGGTACTCGGGGCCAGTGCAGGAATGCTTGTCGTGGTCGGTGTGGCGGCCTACCAGACGTGGACTCCGGTGATCGGTCCGGTCATCCCGCTGTTGGCTCCGGTCGTCGGCGGGGTCACTGGTCTGTTGGCAGGGCTCTATCCCGCGCTCCGGGCGGCCGGGTTGGAGCCCGTGGAGGCGTTGAGGGCGGGGACATGAAGATCCTTCTCGTCGAGGACGACAAGAAGATCGCGGCTACCGTCAAGCGCGGGCTCGACGCGGAGGGGTTCGTGGTGGACGTGTCGCTCGACGGCGAGGAGGGGCTCTGGCGCGCGTCGGAGTACCACTACGACCTCATCGTCTTGGATCTCATGCTGCCCGGAAGGAACGGGGTCGACCTCTGTCGTGCACTGCGCGAGGCGGGTAACTGGACGCCCATCCTCGTGCTCACGGCGAGGGACGGGGTCCGGGACCAGACCGAGGCCCTCGACACCGGCGCTGACGACTTCTTGGCCAAGCCGTTCTCCTTCCCGGTGCTCACGGCGCATGTGCGGGCGTTGCTGAGGAGGACCTCGGGCGGCACCCCTGCGCCGATGAGCGTCGGCGACCTGCGTCTCGACTCAGGCCGCCGCCGCTGCTGGCGGGGTGAGGTGGAGATCGACCTCACGGCCCGAGAGTTCGCGGTGCTCCAGTACCTGATGCGCCGTGCGGACCTGGTCGTGCCCAAGTTCGAGATCCTCGACGGGGTGTGGGAGTACGACTTCCAGGGCGATCCCAACATCGTCGAGGTCTACATCGGGCGGCTACGCCGCAAGGTCGACGAGCCGTTCGGTCGACACGACCTGGAAACGGTGCGCGGTGCCGGCTATCGGCTGGTCGGCAATGGCTGCTGAGGATCGTCGCTTGTTCCCGTTGCCGCCACGCACGGTACGGTCACAGGTCACCCTGACCGCCACAGCCGTCGTCATGCTCGTGCTCGTCCTCAGCGCGTTCGGCCTCGTCGCGGCGCAGGAGCGGGTGCTGACCCACGGCATCGATGAGGCGCTGATCCAGCGGGCGGACAACATCGAGAGGGACGTGGTCCGCGGCACCTTCGGAAGCCGGCTCCCCGACGAGGGGGACCCCGAGGACTCGTTCATGCAGGTGCTGGACCCGAACGGGGAGGTGCTTGCGGCCACCCAGAACGCCGCTGGGCTGCCGGCGGTCACCCACCAGGTGCAGCCCGGGACGGACCAGGTCGTCAAGACGGTGCCGGGAGTCGCGCTGAGCAACGGGGAGTTCAGGGTACTCGTCCGTCCGCTGGACCGCCTACGAGGTGCGACCCTGGTCGTGGCCAAGAACCTCGACGACGTCAACGAGAGCGTGCGCATCCTCCTCGTCTCGCTCGGCGTCTCGATCCCCGTTGTGGCCGCACTCCTCGCCGCCTTGGTCTGGTGGCTGACCGGACGGGTCCTCAGACCGGTTGAGTCGATCCGCGCCGAGGTGGCAAGCATCCAGGGCCACGAGCTGCACAGGCGCGTACCCATGTCACCGTCCGGAGACGAGATCGCCCGCCTTGCGAGCACGATGAACGAGATGCTTGACCGGGTCGAGGAGGCGACCGAGCGTCAGCGACGGTTCGTCGCAGACGCGTCCCACGAGCTCCGCGGACCGCTGACGCGGCTGCGGTCCAGTCTGGAGGTGACGCTGGCGCATCCCGCGGACGTGGATCCGATTCCAATGGCACGTGACCTGCTGTCGGACACCGTCGAGCTGCAGAAGCTGGTCGACGACCTCCTGTTCCTGGCGCGGTCGGAATCTGGTTCCCTCGAGGTCCCCTACCAGCCGGTCGACCTGGACGACCTGGTTCTGGAGGAGGCCCACCGACTCAGGCGGCGTGGTCAGGTCCAGGTAGACATGAGCGCCGTATCGGCGGCACGAACGGTCGGCGACGCCGATCAGCTTGCGCGCGCCGTCCGGAACCTGTCCGCCAATGCGGAGCGCCACGCCTCGAGATGCGTGACCTTCGAGCTGCGCGAGACCGGCGGCCGCAGCATCCTCGTGGTGGCCGATGACGGGACCGGTATCGCCCCCGAGCACCGTGACATCGTGTTCGAGCGGTTCACCCGGCTCGACGAGGCTCGCTCCAGGGACGCGGGGGGCGCTGGGCTGGGGCTCGCCATCGTGCGCGACATCGTGCTGCGTCACGAGGGGACGGTCACGGTGTCCGATGGGTCCGGTGAGGCCGGTGCCAAGTTCGTCGTCGACCTGCCTCGTGGCCTGTGATGCCGGTCCTCGGCGTCGCCTTTCACTCCCTCGCCAGCTCGGACCGAGGGGTCGTGCCCCAGACGTTCTTGCTGAGCCGGTACGCACGGTCCTCCTGCGCCAAGGCCCCGACGCGCGCCTCCGCCATCTCCTTCGCAGTGAGCATGCGCGCGTCGACGAGCTCGAGAACCTCCTTGGACTCGTCGTTCTTGCCACGCCAGCCCACGCGGACCACTCCCACGCCAGGTGCGTAGAACTTGTCCTGGAAGGCCTGCGGAAGACCCGTCTCGAACTCCTCGACCACTACCACGTCCGAGTAGCAGCCCTCCGGGACGCACGTCCTCTGCCCGGTCTTGTGGACTCGGCCGTGATCCACCCAGTTGATCGGCGGCGGGGCGAAGCCCTGGGCGAAGGCAGGGTTTCCGACAGTCGGGTGCGCGGGGATCGTCACGCCTGCGCTGGCTCCCTTGACGCCGTGCACCCACGCGGGCGTCGCGACGATCTTGCCGCCCTCGAGCTCCTCGGGATACTGCCCCAGGTGCCAGATGTTCCCGTCCTTGTCCTGAGCGAACATCGCCAGCTCCGTCTCGACCAGGTCACCGTCCGTGTAGTCGCGCTCCCAGATCACCCTGACCTTCACGCCGTCCACAACCTTCGTGAGGTCAGTGACGATGAAGGTGACGGCGTGGTGGAGTCGCTTGCCGTCCTCCAGGGAGCTCCCGCGGTAGTCCAGACGTTTCCCGGCCGGGAGCGGGTACCACCTGTGGTCGATGTCCGTAGAGTCGCCGAACCTGCTGGGCGCGAAGTCCTTGGCCCTGACCTGTTCTCCCGCGCCGGCGGGCGCTGTCCGCTGCCCCTGAGACCCACCCTCGGCTTGAGACCCTTGACCGCAGGCGCTCGCGCTGAGCATCAGAACCGCCGCGACGGGCCACATCCTCGATGGCTTACCCATGTCCCCTCCTGGTCGTCGTCGACGCGTCACAGACACGTCTTCCCGGCTTCAGCGGTGCCGTCGTCTCCGCAGCTGGCTGGCTCCGAGCAGAGCCAGCACCCCGGCAGGCATCCACACCACGAGCGGCACCACGCCGCCCGAGCTGACGACGCGCTGCCCCCTCACAGTCAGGTCGAGCGGACCCGAAGACGTCACGGTGTCGGAGGTGGGGCTGGTGACCGACACGAAGAGGATGAGCGGTCCGCTGGTGACCGCCTGCACGTTCCACGTGAGCGTCGTGGACTTCCCCGGGCCGAGCTCGTCGAGGTACTGGGTCCGCTTCGGTGACCAGTCCTCCGGGTCGACGTACACACCTTCGTCCGTGCTGAGAATGTTCAGGTGGGCCACGTATCCCCTGAGCGAAATGCTCCCGTTGTTACCTATCCTGGACGTGAAGGACAGCTTCTCGCCCGGACCCACCTGGAGCGTGCTGCGGCTGAGGTCGACGACGACGTCCTCGTTCGAGGAGGCGGCTACCGTCGCAGCATCGGCGGGGGTAGGCGTCGTGCCCGAGGTCCAGAGCGCCAGCGGCAGGACGCAGGCGAGGACAGCCATCGACAACCTGGTCATCCGCTGCTCCGGGGTACTAGCGACAGTCGCGCTCCCAGCAGGACGGCGCCACCGGGAAGGACGGCCGCCCAGAGCACGGGGAAGAGCAGCAACGAGATGTCCTGGGACAGCGGGTGTGCGTTGATGATGAGGCGTTCCAGGTACAGCAGACCCGCCGAGAACGGGTCGACCCGCTGCAGCAGCTCTCCCGCCCAGCCCCGCGTCGCTTCGGCTGGCAGCTGGCTCGGTGCGGCCAGGATAAGCAGGACGAAGAAGCTGATCGCCACGCTCAACCCGTTCGACTGTGCCCACATGGAGACGAGCAGACCGATGCCGGTCAATGCCAGCGCCAGCAGGGTGCCGACGGCCAACCCGCCCGCCGTTGCCGCTCCGAACGTCCCGACGTCCCGCCCGATCCACCAGATGTAGGGAAGTGACAGCGCGAACGCAGCCAGCCACAAGGACAAGGCGGCGACGGCCTTGCCGACCACGATGGATCGTCGGGGCGCGGGAGTCAGCAGCAGGGTCTCCAGGGTCCCTCGCTCGCGCTCACCGCTCAGTGCGTCAGCGGCCGCCAGGACGACCAGCAGTCCACCGACGGCGACCGCGAGCTTCAGCGTGAGACTGACGGCTTCCCGCTGCTCCAGGAAGTTCAGCTCCTGGTTCGACGCGATCACGTAGGTGTTGATGCTGAGCAGCGCAGTGTAGGCGAGCATCATCGCGATGCCCTTGCCGGAGAGCCACAGATCCCGCAGCTCCTGCTCGCCGACAATTGCCCAAGCGGGCTCCCGGCCGACCATGTCGGGCACGACGGCGCTCTGCTCAGCCATCGCCGCTCCCCCCGGTGACGGCGAGGAAGGCATCACTGAGCCGTCCTCCTTCAAGGGAGAAGCCGAGCACCGGCACGCCGGTGTCGAGGAGACATCGCAGAGCCGCCGCGGCCAGCTCCGAGACCGGCCTGTCGGTCGGGAGGCTCACCCGCAGCTGACCCGGGTGCCCGTCCACCGGCAGGACGTCGCTCGTCACGCGACGTGCGGTCAGCGCCGCCGTCGCTGACGCAACCAGCTCGGGCGGCACTTGGACCATCGCCTCGCGAGGTGCGGCTGCCTCCACCACGATCTCGTCGACCGTTCCCTGCGCCACGACCAGGCCGCGGTTGAGGATGACGACGTGGTCGCAGACCTGCTCGACCTCGGCGAGCAGGTGCGTGCTGAGCACGACCGTGACGCCACGTTGGCGCGCGACGCGCGTGACGAGGTCGAGGATCTGTCGCTGACCGAGCGGGTCGAGACCGAGTGTCGGCTCGTCGAGGAACAGGACCGAAGGTCTGTTGACCAGGGATCGGGCTATTCCCAGCCTCTGACGCATTCCCCGGCTGAGGCTGCCGATGAGTGACTCGGCGCGTTCGCTCAGGCCGACCTCAGCGAGCAGCTCCGCGGCCTTGGCATGTGCCTCTCGGCGCGAGCTGCCGTACAGCCGCGCGTGGTAGGTCAGCCACTCCGCGCTCGTCTGTGTCCGAGGGTAGCCGGGGCTCTCGGGAAGGACCCCCACGCGCCGGCGGATGGCTGCGGCCTCGTGGTCATGATGGCCGGCGACCCGGAACGAGCCCGCGTCGGGAGGCAGAACCGTCGACAGGATGCGGATCAGCGTTGTCTTGCCTGCCCCGTTCGGCCCGAGGAGACCGAGGACGGTGGCCGGCGCCACCTGCAGGTCGATCGAGCCCAACGCGCGCCGGCCGCGGTAGCTCTTCCTGATCTTCTGCGCCTCGATCGCAGGCGAAGTCCCACGCGAGGCCGCAAGGCTCACCGCCTCGGACTCTCCCCCGATCACACCCATCGCTCCTCCACCGCCCCTCTGGATGGCGCTTCAGCGTAGGTGGTCCAGCCTGAACCGATCCTGAACGTCAAGTGGCCCGAACGGGGAACCTCGCCCGGAAGACCCTGTTTCGTGCCGCCGACTCGTAGGGTGAGCTGGTGACCCACACGAGCGACATACATGCCGAGCTCGAGAAGGCTGTCGCGGCCCGCGAGGAGCACCTTTCGCTGACTCGACGGCTGGATGGCTCCGCACCCCACCTCGCCGACCTCGAGAAGCACCTCGAGGACGTACGGCGGGTCCTGGACAGCGAGACGACCGACGTGGAGAAGCTGGAGTCGTTCTCCGTCGCGAAGATCTGGGCCCACCTGAAGGGCTCCCACCTCACGGACCTGGAGCGGGAGACCGCGGAACGTGAAGCGGCCCGCTATGCCGTGGCGGAGGCGGAGGCCCGGCTGGATGCGATGCAGCGCGACCGAGCTGCCCTGGAGAGCCGGCGTACGGAGCTCGGTGACGTGGAGGAGCGTTACCGGGAGGCGCTGGCAGCCAAGGAGGCGTGGGTCGCGCAGAACGGCGCCGGGTCCGGGGCCGAGCTCGCCGGGATCGCCGAGCGGAGGGGAGAGCTCACGGCCCTGGACAAGGAGGCCCGTGAGGCGCACGCGGCGGGTCGGGCGGCGCACGAGCTCCTCTCGCAGACGGCGTCCCTGCTGGGCAGTGCGGGCTCGTGGTCGACCTGGGACGCGTTCGGGGGCGGTGGGATGCTCACGGACATGATGAAGTACGACAAGGTCGACCGGGCGACCGAGACGTTGCGCCGCGCCGACATCGCGCTCGCGGCCTTCTCCCGCGAGCTCGCCGACGTGCACCTGCCGCAGGTGCGGGGGGTCCAGGTCGACCAGCTGATGCGGACCTTCGACGTCTGGTTCGACAACATCTTCAGCGACATGGCCGTCCGCGCCCGCATCGAGGACGCGGCTCGCCGGGTCGACCACGCGCTCGGGCAGGTCGAGCAGGCGCTCGATGCCCTGCAGCAGCGAGGTCGCGAGATCGCGCGCGAGCTGGCCGACCTCGATGCTCGCCGCGAGACGCTGCTGCTGAGCTGAGAAGGTCAGGGGTTTCCAGGTGGGCGAGCCGACGCTGTGGACCCTGCTGCTCCTCGGTGGGGCGGGTCTCCTCGCGGGCTGGGTCGACGCTGTCGTCGGCGGCGGCGGGCTGATCCAGCTCCCGGCGCTCCTGCTCGGCTTCCCCCACGCGGCTCCCGCCCAGATCCTCGGCACCAACAAGCTCGCATCGGTGTGCGGTACGACGGTCAGCTCGGTCACCTACTACCGGCGGGTGCGGCCCGACCCGCGAACCTTCGGACCCCTCATGCTCCTGGCCTTCACCGGCTCGTTGTGTGGGGCGCTCGCGGCGTCTCACATCCCGAAGGCTGCCTTCGACCCCATCGTGCTGGTCGTGCTCGTTCTCGTGGGCGGCTACGTCCTGTTCCGGCCGTCGGTCGGCGAGGTCACCATGCTGCGTTTCGCGGGCCACCAGCATGTCGTCGCGGCGATGGTCGCGGGGGCAGTGATCGGCTTCTACGACGGCGCTCTCGGGCCGGGCACTGGCTCGTTCTTCGTGTTCACGCTGGTCGGGCTGCTCGGCTACAACTTCCTCGAGGCTTCTGCCAAGGCGCGCATGGCGAACTGGGCGACGAACGTCGCGGCACTCTGCGTGTTCGTGCCTCAGGGCGCCGTGATGTGGAAGGTCGGCCTGGCGATGGGGGCGTGCAACCTCCTCGGCGGGTATCTCGGCGCGCGCACCGCCGTTGCGAAGGGCGGCCGTTTCGTGCGGGTCGTCTTCGTCGTGGTGGTGGGTGCGTTCGTCGTCAAGATCGGGGCCGACGTTCTCGGACGGGTCTGGTGAGCGCGCCGACGTCGTACCTCACGGTCGCGCGGCCGGCGACCGCCGAGACGGAGGTCCGGCGCTCGCGCTTCCTGTGCCGGATCGAACCGGTCAGCACCGAGGAGCAGGCGCGCGCGGTGGTGGAGGAGGAGCGGAAGAGGCACTGGGACGCACGGCACCACTGCTCGGCCTTCGTGCTGGGTCGGTCGGCGCAGGTGCAGCGTTCCAGCGACGACGGTGAGCCGTCCGGGACCGCGGGGGCGCCGATGCTGGAAGTGCTGTGCGGCCGGGGAGTGAGTGACGTGGTCGCCGTGGTGACGCGCTACTTCGGCGGGGTGCTCCTAGGTGCCGGCGGGCTGGTGCGGGCCTACTCGGAGGCGGTGCGGGCGGGCCTGGACGAGGCGGGCGTCCGCGAGCGACGACTCCTCCGGCTCTACGACGTGGCGGTACCGCACGCTCAGGTGGGGAAGGTCGAGAACGGTCTTCGGTCGCGTGGTGTGACGGTGCTGGCAGTGGACTACGAGGACCGGGCGGTGCTCCATCTGGGAGTCGAGCCACCGACCGAGGCGGACGTCCTGGCGTTGTTGGCCGGACTCACCGCCGGCGAGGCGTCCGTCGAGGCGACAGGTGAGACTTGGGTCGCTGTGCCGGTGCCGGAAGCGGGACACTGAACCGTACGGCGTCCGGCACCGTGTCATGGGCAGGAGGTGACGTGTCCGAGGACCAGGCTGAGCTGATGCAGGCACTGCATGACACCCATGCGGAGGCCCTGTGGGCCTACTGCGTCCGGCTGGTCGGCCAGGACCGGGCACGCGCCCAGGACGTCGCCCAGGAGACGCTGCTGCGTGCGTGGCGCCACCCGGAGATCCTGGGGCGCGAGGAGGGGGCACTGCGTGCGTGGCTCTTCACCGTGGCGCACAACATCGTCATCGACGAGTGGCGGTCGCAAAACGCCCACCCCGTGCTGCCCACGGCCGACCCTCCGCAGCTGGCACAGGTAGGCGACGGGACCGACGAGCTGCTGCAGTCCTGGGTGGTCGCCGAGGCAGTCCGCCGCTTGACGCCGGACCACCGCGCCGTGCTGCTGGAGTGCTACTACCGGGGACACTCGGTGGCGGAGGCCGCAGAGCGGCTCGGGATACCGGAGGGAACGGTGAAGTCACGCACCCACTACGCGCTCCGCTCGCTGCGGCTGGCCCTCCAGGAGATGGGGGTGGGCGCATGAGCCGCGACCCGTACGGCCACTACGACGCCGCCTACGTGCTCGGTGCCCTCTCACCTGGTGAGCGCCAGGAGTTCGAGGCCCATGTCGCCGAGTGCGAGAGGTGTCGGCGAGCGGTCGCGGAGATTGCCGGGCTGCCGGGCCTTCTCGCCCGCCTGGACCCGGCCGAGGTGGAGCACGACGAGCCAGCCCCCCAGGACGCCGGTGCCGACCCGGTTCCCGACACCTTGCTGCCCCGGCTCCTCGCGGAGGTGGCCCGTGAGGGGCGGCGGCGTCGTACCCGTGCCTTCACCCTCGCCGCAGCCGCCGCTGCCGCCGTCGCTGCCGTCTCGGTCGGTGTGACCGCCGGGCTCGGAGCCGGCTCGGACCCGTCCGCCCCCACCGCCGTCGACACTCCTGCCCTGCGCATGACGCAGGTGGGCCAGGACCGGCTGGCGGCCAAGGTCGCGATGGAACCGGTGGCGTGGGGCACCCGGCTCAGCATCACGTGCACCTACGCAGCGCCGCGCTACGCCGACACGGGGCTGCCTACGTACACCATGGTGGTGCGTACCCGAGACGGCTCCGAGGAGCAGGTGGCCTCCTGGCGAGCCGTGGCAGGACGGCCGACCACGGTCACGGCCGCCACCGCGGCGAGGCCCGCGGAGATCACCTCAGTCGAGGTGCGAACGACGAAGGGCGATCCGGTCCTGCGGCTCGCCGGCTGACCCGCGCGCCGACCACTCCCTCAGCAGGATGGCGACTCCCGCGACGATCGCGACGATCTCGGCGATGCCGGCGGTGATCTGCCACGTGCCCACGAGGACCTCGTGGACCCCGAGGAAACCCACGGTCGCCGACAGCAGGAAGCACCCCAGCGTCGATGCGCCGAAGCCGACGGCGACCAGCGGTGGAATCCACGAGCGCCACACGACGAGGAGCACGGCGATGACGGCTCCCGCGACGAAGTTGAGCAGGAACAGCGGGCCGATCCAGGGGATGTCCCGGAACCCGTCGTACCACCACAGCCACAGGTGGACCAGGCCCGAGACGAAGACCGCCACTGCGGCCGTCCAGCGCATCGCCATCGCTCGCTCCTCTCGTCATCGTCGCCCGACGAACGGACGCCTCTACCGGTAGGACGAACCAGGTGGCCGATCCGTTCACCCGCCGGGACTTCTGGCTCTGTGCCCCAGCAGCCGCCGGTGCGACGGTGGAAGCGACGATGACCCGAGAGGAGGGGCCGGCGATGGGCACGTACGTCGACATCGGCCCTGTTCACACGTGGTACGAAGCCAAGGGACAGGGTGACCCACTCGTCCTGCTGCACGCGGGACTCGACACGAACGCGTCGTGGGGAGGGGAGCTCCAGACGCTCGCCGAGCACTTCCGGGTGGTCGCGCCCGAGCGGCGTGGCCACGGCCACACGCCGGATGTCGAAGGGCCGCTGTCGTACCGCGTCATGGCCGACGACACCGCGGCGTTCATCGAGTCGGTCATCGGCACGCCGGTCCACCTCGTGGGGTGGAGCGACGGAGCCGTCCTGGCGCTGATGGTAGCCCTGGGCCGGCCCGATCTGGTCCGCAGGCTCGTGCTGATCGGCGGGGCCCTCGACGTCTCCGCCTACGCCCGCGAGTGGCTCGAGGCAACCCGGCTCTCAGCAGAGAGCGAGGTGTACCAGCCGTTCCGTGCCGTGTACGACGTGGTCTCGCCCGACGGCCCGGACCACTGGCCGGTGGTGTTCGCGAAGATGATGACGATGTGGCGCACCGAGCCGCACATCCCGCTCGCCGAGCTCGCCCGCCTCCGCTCCCGGACGCTCGTCATGACCGGTGACGACGACCTGGTCTCCCTCGACCACACCGTGGCGATGTACCAGGCGATCCCCGACGCGGAGCTCGCGGTCGTCCCGGGCACGTCGCACCTGGCACCGTTGGAGAAGCCTGAGCTGGTCAACCGGCTGATCCTCGACTTCCTGCGGCTGGACCCGGTGCACACAGTGCTGCCCGTGCGACGTGCCGTCGCGCCTGCTCAGGTTTGAGGCCTCCTCGGCGAACGGTCGGGTTCCTGCGACGGGCGGCAGTCCGTCGTACCTCTGGTCCAGAACACCGGAAGCGGACTCTGGCGGGCCGGTTTGTCTCGGTAATACATTTTCGGCCCATCTGTCCGTGTTAGACCGGTCACACCCCTGGCTGACCAGTCGTCCCTGAGACACGGACGCCGTTCCCCAGAGGAAGGGAAGCGCCGTGCAGCCCACCACCAAACCCGATCCGGTTCCTCCGGAAGACGCCGCCGTCGGCAACCCTGACTGGAGCCCCTGGGTGCTCCTGCTCATCCCGCCCATCGTCATCCCGCTCGTGCCGAGCCTGTTCAACCGGGCGACCCCGGAGCTCTTCGGGATGCCGGCGTTCTACTGGATGCAGCTCGCCTTCGTGCCGATGAGCGCGCTGTTCACGGGCATCGTCTACCTCAAGACCAGGAAGCGGTGAGCGTGATGGGTGACCATGCAGTGGAGCTCACCGTCTTCACCCTCCTCTTCGGCGTGATCGCGGTGATGGGCTTCGTCGCCTCCCGCTGGCAGCCCGGCGAGACGATGCACCACCTCGACGAGTGGGGTCTGGGCGGCCGCAAGTTCGGCACCTGGATCTCCTGGTTCCTCATCGGTGGCGACCTCTACACGGCCTACACCTTCGTCGCAGTGCCCGCCCTCATGTTCGGTGCAGGCGCGATGGGCTTCTTCGCTGTGCCGTACACCGTGGTTCTGTATCCGCTGGTGTTCCTGGTGCTGATCCGACTGTGGTCCGTGTCGCACCGGCACGGCTTCGTCACGTCGGCGGACTTCGTGCGCGCCCGCTTCGACTCGCGGACCCTGGCGTTGACCGTCGCCCTGACCGGGCTGGTCGCCACGATGCCGTACGTCGCCCTTCAGCTCGTCGGCGTCCAGGCAGTCCTCGCCACGATGGGGGTCGGCGGCAAGTGGCCCCTGACGATCGCCTTCCTGGTGCTCGCCCTCTTCACCTACACCTCGGGACTGCGAGCGCCGGCTCTGATCGCCTTCGTCAAGGACAGCCTGATCTACATCGTGATCATCGCCGCAGTCGTCTACATCCCCGCGAAGCTCGGTGGGTTCGACGACATCTTCGCCAAGGTGTCGGAGCACTTCAGCGGTACGCCGGACCAGCCGCCCGTCCTGGCCGAGCCGAGCCAGATGCTGTACGTGACCCTCGCCTTCGGGTCCGCCCTCGCCCTGATGCTCTACCCACACTCCTCGACGGCGATCCTGGCCGCGAAGAGCCGGGACGTGGTGAAGCGCAACATGGCGCTGCTGCCGTTGTACTCCCTGATGCTGGGATTCCTGTCCCTGCTGGGCTTCGTGGCGATCGCCGCGGGTGTCCAGCCCGTGGGCGGCGACGGCAACACGATCGTGCCCGCACTGTTCGACCAGGAGTTCCCGGGCTGGTTCGCGGGGATCGCCTTCGCGGCGATCGGCATCGGCGCGCTCGTCCCGGCTGCGATCATGTCGATCGCGGCGGCGAACACGTTCACCCGCAACATCTACAAGGAGTACTTCCGTCCGGACGCCACCCCGAAGGAGGAGACCGCGGTCGCCAAGGTCGTGTCCCTGGTCGTGAAGTTCGGCGCGCTGGCATTCGTCATCTTCCTGAACCCCTCCTTCGCGATCGACCTCCAGCTGATCGGCGGCGTGATCATCCTGCAGACCCTCCCTGCCGTGGGGCTCGGCCTCTTCACGCGCTGGTTCCACCGGGCCGGCCTCATCGCCGGCTGGGCCGTCGGC
>DASVBF010000045.1:0-3236 GCA_036375975.1 Nocardioidaceae bacterium
ACATCCCGATCATCCCCGGCATCATGCCGATCACGAACCTCGCGCAGATCCGCCGGATGTCCGACCTCTCCGGCGCCGAGCTGCCCGCGGAGGTCGTCGAACGCGTCGCGCGGCATGGCGACGACGCGGTGGCAGTGCGCAGTGAGGGCATCGAGATCGCGACCGAGCTGTGCGACACCCTGCTGGCCGGAGGAGCGCCGGGCCTGCACTTCTACACGCTGAACCGCTCCAAGGCGACTCGCGAGATCTACGCGAACCTCCGCACGCCTGTCGCCCCCTGACCGGGCGGTTGCTGGCGACCATTTACCAAGGTATGCAGCGAAATCGTTCCTTCCCATGGGTCCTGCGCCATGGGAAGCGACAGATCGCCTGCATACCTTGGTAAATGGTCAGGCCTTCCCGACGGCCTGGGCCACCAAGGCAGCCCCGAGGCCGACGAACGGGATCCCCGCGCCGGGGGTCGCATGGGCGCCGGCGCAGAACACGTTCGGCCAGGGCGTCCTCGTGCCGGCGCGGCGCTCGACGGTGGTCCGCCCCTGCCACAGCACGCCCATGGGCGACCCACCCCACGCCTCCACCAGGTCCTTGGGGGACCGGTCCACGCGCACCTCGACGGCGTCGCGCACGTCGATGCCGCGACGGGCCATCGCGGTGACGATGTCCTCCGCCAGCCGCCCCCGTCCGAGCAGCGTCCAGGCGGCGCGGCCGGGAGGTGCCTGCCCCCCGGTGCGTACGACGATCAGCGGGTCGCCGTGGAGGACCACCTCGTGCGGGAGGGCGGGCACGTCGCCGACGAGGCCGAGGTGACACACGACGGGAGGTATCGCCGGCATGGTGCGCCGCACGAGGACCTCGAGGGACGGCAGCCTGCGGGGGTCGACCGCGCACACCACGACGTCGGCGTCCAGGGTGCCCCGGTCGGTCTCGACGCCGACGGCCGCGTCGTCCCTCATCACGAGGTCGACGGCCGTCGTGCCGAGGCGGACGTCGACCCGCCGGTCGCCGAGCCGCTTGGCGAGCGCGTCGCCGAAGGCTCCCATGCCCCCGGGCACCGTCCAGACGCCGAAGTTCTGCTCGACGTAGGACATCATCCCCATCCAGGCCGGCACGTTCCTCGGGTCGTGGCCCTCCAGCACGACGTGATGCCAGGCCAGGGCCCGAAGCCGCTCGTCCTTGAACGCCCGCGTCACCGTCTTGTGCATCGTCTTCCGCGTGGACAGCAGGGCCTTGGTCTCCGGGCCGACGATCTCCGGGGACCAGGGCCGTTCGAGGTAGTCCCGACGGAGCAGGTGCCAGATGTCTGCGAAGGCGTGCGTGTAGTCGAGCCAGCGGTCTCCGAGTCCCGCACCGAGCCCGCTCTCGACGGCGTCGTACTGGGCGGCCCGGCTGCCGGACGGCAGGGGGAGCACCGATCCGTCCTCGAACCGGTGCTCTCGCACAGGGGCGAGGGGCACGAGCTCGAGCTCGCGCTCCAGGGGCCGGCCGGACTTGCGGAAGAGGTCACGGAGCACGGCCGGCAGCGCGGTGGAGGTGGGCCCGGAGTCCCACCGGTAGTCCTCGCTCTCGACGTACCCGACCGCCCCACCGACCCGGCCGAGCCGCTCCACGAGGGTGACGTCGTGGCCGAGCTTGGCCAGCCTCGCGGCGCTTGCCGAACCGCCGAGCCCGCCTCCGACAACCACCACTCTCGCCATGAGGATCGAGCCTACTCAGGCCCCGACGCACCCGACCGGGGTGTCGAGGCCACCGATACGCTGAGGGTCGTGACCTCACCGGACATCGGCGTCCGCACCGTCCGGCCGCGCAGGCGGCGGGGTCCCGGATGGGTGCCGAACCAGCACGGCGCATGGGGGATGCTCGCGAGTCCCTTCCTCGTCGGCGTCCTGGCCTCGTCACCCCGCTGGGTGCAGGTCCCGCTGCTCCTGCTCTGGTTCGTCGGCTACTTGGCGTTCTTCGCCGCGGGGCTGTGGCTGAAGTCCGGCTGCCGCCCGCGCTACCTCCCACCGGTTCGGGCCTACGGCCTGGCGACGGTGCCCCTGGGTGTCCTGGTGCTGGTCGCGCGACCGGACCTCGTGGTGTGGGCGCCGCTGTTCGTGCCGCCGCTCCTGGCGGGGCTCTGGTTCGCGGCGCGCCGGCAGGACCGGTCGCTGCCGAGCGGCCTCGCGACGATCCTCGCCGCGTGCCTGATGACCGTGGTCGCCTTCGACGCGGGGGACGGCTCGGACTGGGCCCGGGCCTGGACGCTGACGGCCGTGCTGGCCGCCTACTTCGTGGGCACGCTCTTCTACGTGAAGACGATGATCCGCGAGCGCGAGAGCCGGACGTACTTCCGGCTCTCGGTCGGTTACCACCTCGTCGCGACGGCGGCCCTCGCCTTCGTCTCCTGGTGGCTCGCCGGCCTGTTCGCCCTTCTGGCGGTCCGGGCGGCGATCCTCCCGCGTCGCGGGCTCTCACCCAAGCAGGTCGGCGTCGGCGAGATCGTCGCGAACGTCGCCGTGGTCGTGGTCGCCCTGCTGGTGGTGTGAGGCGCGTACGTCGGGCGCCGGCTCGACGGGCCCGAACCCGGCGCCGAGCTCCTCGTCGAGGAAGCGCATCATCGCCGCGTTGAGTGGGCCGACCCGTTGCCCCGCGACGAGAGCCTCACCGACGTCCAGCTTCGCGAACGTCCCGATCGCCGTGGGCCCGACGACGAGCCGGATCGGCCCCGCCTCGTCGCGATGCAGCCGTTCGCCGTCCCAGCGGACGGGGGTCTCCTCCGACTCCTCGACCAGTGGCCGGTCGACGACAGCGCGGGGCAGGGCGACCCGGCGCGCGTCGAGGACCGGGACCGCCCAGGCCTCGACCTCGGCCGCTGTCACGCCGGGGTCCCGTCCGACCGTGAGGTTGAGCTGCAGCAGCTGGAACAGGTGGTAGTCGAGCGCTCGCGCCAGGAGGGTGAGTCCTGCGGAGAAGCGGGGGTTGAGCTCGGTGGGCCGGAAGCCGTGCGCGGTCAGGACGCCGTCGATCCCAAACCCTCCGCGGTAGCCGACCCGCTCCGCGAGCAAGGCCCCCGAGCGCCGGACCAGCTCCCTCATCTGCTCGCGGTCCTCGTGTGGCGGGTCCCAGGTGGTGCCCTGGCCGCCGTACACGAAGCGGCGCCCGCTGCCACGGAGGATCGCCAGCTCGACGGGGCGGAAGGCCGCGGTGCCCGACGGCAGCACGATGCCGTGGATGCTGCACGGGACGCCGTCGAGGAA
>DASVBF010000091.1:0-7359 GCA_036375975.1 Nocardioidaceae bacterium
GTCGGGCTGCGAGGGGTCGATCGGCCGGATCGAGATGAAGGCAGTCAGGGGCAGGTCGAGCTGGTCGTAGTCGATCTGGGCGGCGTAGCCCTTGATCACGCCACGGCTCTCGAGCCGCTTCACGCGTTGGTGGACCGCCGAGGTGGACAGCCCGGTGGCCTTGCCCAGGTCGGTGAAGGACATCCGGCCGTCGGCGGCCAGCAGGGTCAGGATGCGGCGGTCGAGGTCTTCCACGCTCGACAGACTAGCGGTATGGACCTGCTTGTCGTGGCGGCATCCGGATGGCATGGAAAACGTACCGGCCGGGCCTCATGAGGAGGACGGTGGCGTCCGTGCAACCCGATAGCCTCTGGCCATGCCAGCGCCTTCTGAACGCCTCATGCTGCTCGACACGGCCAGCCTTTACTTCCGGGCCTTCTTCGGGGTTCCGGACTCGTTGAAGGCGCCGGACGGCACGCCGGTCAACGCGGTCCGTGGCCTCCTCGACTTCATCACCCGGCTGGTCACGGACTACCACCCCACGCATCTGGCGTGCTGCTGGGACAACGACTGGAGGCCGCAATGGCGGGTCGACCTGCTGCCGTCGTACAAGGCGCACCGGGTGGAGACCGAGCTCGCGACGGCGAAGCCGGGCGGCGCGCACTTCGAGGAAGAGGTCCCCGACCCGCTCGAGGTGCAGATACCCGTGATCCGCGCGGTGCTCGAGGCATTCGGCATTGCCGTCGTCGGAGCTGACGGCTTCGAGGCCGACGACGTGATCGGGACCCTCGCCACGGGTGCGGGCATGCCGGTCGAGGTGGTGACCGGGGACCGGGACCTCTTCCAGCTCGTCGACGACGACGCGGAGGTGCGGGTGCTCTACACCGCCCGCGGCGTCGGTAGGCACGAGCGCGTGACGAACGACGTCATCCGGGACAAGTACGGCATCGACGGGAGGCAGTACGCCGACTTCGCGGCCCTGCGCGGGGACCCGTCCGACGGTCTTCCGGGGGTCCCGGGCGTGGGCGAGAAGACGGCCGCGTCCCTGCTCCGGCGGTTCGGCGACCTGCAAGGGCTCGTGGCCGCGGCCGAGGATCCCGGTAGCGACCTGGCGCCGGGCCCGCGACGCAAGGTCAGGGACGCCGAGGACTACCTCCTGGCGGCGCCCGAGGTCGTGCGAGTGGTGAGGGACCTCGAGCTGGGCTCGCCGGACATGACGCTGCCCAGGACGCCGAGCGACCCGGACCGGTTGGTCGAGCTCAACGAACGATGGGGGCTCGGTGGCTCCGTGACCCGCCTGGTCGAGGCACTGACGGACCTGAGCTGAGCCTCGCCGCCCGGTCGGCAAGGCTCGCGAACGGGTGCCGGCGGCGGCTCAGCTGACCGGGACGAGCTTCTGTGCCTCGGCGGCCTCACGCGACGCTGCAGCCCGCTTCTCCGCCTCCGCGAGGTCCTGGCCGGCGTGCTCGCGCCACCAGGCCTGTCCGGCCTCCGGCAGGGTGTGGATCGGGTCGAAGTACTCGTAGGTCCGGTTGAGGGCCTCGGGGTCGCTCGCCTCGATCGACGTGCGGTAGTTCTTCGTCCAATGGGAGATCCCGAGCTCGCGGTCGTACTCCTCGAGCTGATGCACCCAGCGCTTGCCCACGAACGGCACGTCGCAGACGATCCGGGGCGTCGCGAACCCGGGGAGGTAGCCCATGATGCCGTGCTGAAGGCGCTGCGCCTCCGCCACCGAGACCCGCCAGTGCTCACTGAACGGGATCATGTCGGCCATGTAGAAGTAGTACGGCATGATCTGGGCGCCGTCGAGCAGCGCGAAGCTCAGGTCGAGCAGCGTGTGCGCGTCGGCGTTCACGCCCTCGAGCAGGACGCCCTGGTTGCGGACGTCGCGGATGCCCGTCTCGAGCATGGCCCGGGCAGCCTTCGCCACGAGCGGAGTCACCGAGTTGGCGTGGTTCACGTGAGTGTGGATCGCTATCGAGACACCGCGGTCCCTGGCGACCTTGGCGACCCGCTCCATGCCGGCTCGGACGTCGTCCTGCAGCCAGTGCTGGGGCAGACCCATGAGCGCCTTGGTGGCCAGGCGGATGTCGCGGATGGTGTCGATCTCGAGCAGCTTCGTGAGGAAGTCCTCCAGGCGTGGCCAAGGCAGGTTCGCGACGTCCCCGCCGGACACCACGACGTCGCGAACCGTCGGCGTGCGACGGAGGTAGTCGAGCATCGAGGCGTGCCGGTCGACGGGCTTCGCGGCGAACTTCAGCTTCTCGACGATAGGGGTGGAGTTGCCGACCAGGTCCATGCGCGTGCAGTGCCCGCAGTACTGCGGGCAGGTGGGCAGAAGCTCTGCCAGCACCTTGGTGGGGTAGCGGTGCGTGAGGCCCTCAGCGACCCACATGTCGTGCTCGTGGAGGGAGTCGCGGGTGGCATGCGGGTGCGATGGCCAGTCGGTACGACGGTCTGAGAACACCGGCAGCATGTAGCGGCGGACCGGGTCGCTGTACATCGCCTCGGTCAGCGAGCCTGCACCGGCAGGCACGTCACGAGGCATCATCGTGTTCATCATCTGCGGCGGGACGAGCATCGACATCGTGGCCCGCTCCTGCTGGTCACGCTCGAGGTCGGCGTAGAAGCGGTCGTCGACGAGGTCGCCGAGGAGTGCCCGCAGCTGCTTGATGTTCTTGACGCAGTGGGCGCGCTGCCACTGCACCGACTCCCACTCGTCCCGCGTGACGTCCTTCCACCCAGGGAAGCGGGTCCAGTCGGGCTCGGCGAGCTCGACTTGGCGGTAGGGGTAGGGCTGGCCTTCGAGGGTCATGGCTCACTCCGGTCGTCGTCGATCGCAGCTGGTACGGCGGGCGGGGCGCGTCGGTTTGTCCAGCGCGCTGTTGTCGTGCCAGAGTACGCAAAGAATATGCAGCAGAACAACTCACAGGCCGTAAGATCTTCTCTTGAAGGCGCGCAGGAAAGGACGATCAAGGTGTCTGAGGTCACAACGAGTCGTCTCGGCGCTGGGGATCCGACCGGACTGCACCGCGTGCTGGAACCCGGCGGCGTCCTTCCCCAGGCAGCCAGGAGGCTCGACACCCGCGCGGACCTCTGGCCCGACGAGGTCAGGATCCGGGTGGAGCGCCTGAACCTCGACGCCGCATCCTTCCGGCAGCTCGAACGCAAGCATGCGGGCGACGGCGACGCCGTGCGCGCCGAGGTCCTCGAGATCATCGGAGCCCGAGGCAAGATGCAGAATCCCGAGACCGGCTCCGGCGGCATGCTCGTCGGCACCGTGGAGGAGGTCGGCCCGGAGTCCCCGCTCGGCCTCGTCGTAGGTGACCGGGTGACGACGCTGGTCTCCCTGACCCTCACGCCTCTGGTCATCGAGGACCGGCTGGCACGCTGGGACGGGCTCAGCGAGCAGGTGCCGGCGGACGGCTACGCGATCCTCTTCGGTCGGTCCATCGCGGCCCGCATCCCCGACGACCTCCCGGCCGAGCTGTCCCTCTCCGTCATGGACGTGTGCGGAGCGCCGGCCCTGACCGCCCGCGTCGTGGAGCAGTACGTCTCCACAGGAGCGGCCAGGGGTCGAGGTCCGACGGTCGCCGTCATCGGCGGTGCCGGGAAGTCCGGGTCGCTCTCCCTCGCCGCGGCTCGTCGGGCCGGGGCGGCGCGAACGATCGGCGTGGTCCCGGTCCAGCGCGAGGCGGACCTCCTCGAAAGCGCCGGTCTCGCAGACGTGGTGGCCGTCGCCGACGCACGCGACCCCGTGGCCCTGTCGAGGGCCGTCGGCGCGGTCGGAGGCCCCGCCGACGTCACGGTCGTCTGTGTGGACGTCCCGGGCTGCGAAGGCGGTGCGATCCTGAGCACCGCCGATCACGGCACGGTGATCTTCTTCTCGATGGCCACCTCGTTCAGCGCCGCCGCCCTCAGTGCGGAGGGTGTCGCCGCAGACGTGACCATGCTCATCGGGAACGGATACGTGCCCGGCCACGCCGACTACGCGATGTCGCTGCTTCGTGAGCATGCAGGCGTCCGTGACCTGTTCGAAAGACGCCTGTGAGAATGAGCCGGTGACTCGGACTCTTCTTCGCGGTGGCTACGTGCACACCCCCTCGGACCCTCACGCGACCGCCCTCTGCATCGAGGACGGGCAGATCGTGTGGACGGGGGACGACGACGCCTCCGCGCACTTCGCCGACAACGCCGACCGGATCATCGAGCTGGAGGACCGGCTCGTCACCCCGACGTTCGTGGACGCGCACGTTCACCTGGCACAGACCGGCTTCGCCGCCGCGGGCATCGACCTGACCGTCGCCACGAGCCTTCAGGACGCCCTCGGCATGCTGGCCTCCCACCCCGATGCCGGGGCGCCGGTGGTCTTCGGCCACGGTTGGGACGACACAGCGTGGCCCGAGCAGCGTCCGTTCACCCGCGAGGAGGTCGATCGCGCGGCCAACGGGCGCCCGGCCTTCCTCTCCCGCGTGGACGAGCACTCCGCCGTGGTCTCCACGGCCTTCCTCGACACCTGCCCCGAGGTCGCCGGGGCCGACGGTTTCGACGCCAGCGGAAGGGTCGAGCGGCAGGCCCACCACGTCGCTCGCGAGGGGCTGTTCCGGCTGATGACCCCGGCCGCCCGCGAGGGGGCCATCCTCCGTGCTCTTCGGGACGCCGCCCGGCAGGGCATCGGCATGGTGCACGAGCTCGGCGCGCCGCACATCAGCCCTCCCGGCGACTTCGACATCATCGGCGACCTGGCAGCAGCCGCGCTGCGCGAGGGAGATGCACTGCCCGAGGTGGAGCGGTACTGGGGCTCGCTCGACGCGGACGACGCCCTCCGCTTCGGCTGCTCCGGCGCCGCCGGCGACCTGTGCATGGACGGCTCGATCGGCTCCCGCACGGCCGCCATGCACGCACCGTACGCCGACGCGGACACCACCGGTCATCTCTACCTCTCGCGCGAGGAAGTCCGCGACCACGTGGTCTGCTGCACGCGCGCAGGGCTCCAGGCGGGCTTCCACGCCATCGGCGACAGGGCCACCTCAGAGCTCGTCGCAGGCTTCGCCATGGCCGCTGAGTCACTCGGCGCACCGGCCCTCGTGCGCGCGCGTCACCGCGTCGAGCATCTCGAGATGGTCAGCTGGCCAGACATGAGGACGCTGGGCGAGCTCGGCGTCACCGCGAGCGTCCAACCAGTGTTCGACGAGCTGTGGGGCGGGACGGAGTCGCTCTACGCCCAGCGGCTCGGATCGGACCGCGCGACGCCGATGAACCCATACGCCTCGCTCAACCGCGCCGGAGTCGCCCTGGCCTTCGGGTCCGACACCCCGGTCACGTCCTTCGGCCCGTGGGCAGCGGTCCGGGCCGCCGCCCACCATCACACCCTGAGCGAGCGGCTCACGGTGCGCGCCGCCTTCAACGCGCACACCCGCGGCGGCTGGCGTGCAGCCCGGCGCGACGAAGGCGGTGTGATCGCCGTGGGCGCACCCGCCAGCATCGCGGTCTGGGACGTGCCGGGCGAGCTCGTCGTCCAGACTCCGGACCCCCGCGTCGCCGCGTGGTCGACCGACCCGAGGGCCGGCGTACCTCACCTCCCTGACCTGCGGCCGGACAACGACCTGCCCAGCTGCGTGATGACCGTCGTGGCCGGGAACATCGCCTACGAGGAACCAGGAGTACTCCGATGACCACCCGTCGCCCTCGGGGCAAGCTCGACCTCGACCCGGCCACCGTCCGCAAGGCGCGGTCGCTGGCGCAGAAGGTGGGTCGGCCGATCGTGGAGCTCGCCCATCAGCACACCACCGTGTCGGTGGAGCGGGCCACGCTGCGCCTGGCGGGTCTTCAGGGGGCGGACGCGGATGGCATCCCCTGGGTGAACCGCCTCCTCGACGCGGTCCGTGGCGACGTCGGGATCGAGCACGGTGCGGCCCTGCCGGTGTGGGACGCGCTCGTGCGCGGCGAGGCCGACGACCTGGCGACGCTCGCGCAGAAGGCTGCCGCCGGTTCGGTGCGGTTCCGTGTCCCGGAAGGGCGCGACCTGAACCGCGTCCGATCCGCCGCCCGCAAGGCGGTCGGGGCGGGCCTCAAGCGCGTCGACACGCGTCGCCGTGAGCGTGAACGCCTCGTGAAGCGATGGGGCGACCCTGACCAGAAGCCGTGGATCTACCTGATCGTGGCCACCGGCGACATCTACGAGGACATCCCGCAGGCGAAGCAGGCCGCGCGCGAGGGCGCCGACGTGATCGCGGTGATCCGGTCCACCGGGCAGTCCCTGCTGGACTACGTGCCCGAGGGCGCCACGCGCGAAGGCTTCGCCGGGACCTACGCCACCCAGGAGAACTTCCGGCTGATGCGCGCGGCGTTGGACGAGTCGAGTGCCGAGCTCGGCCGCTACGTCCGGCTGACCAACTACGCCTCAGGGTTGTGCATGCCGGAGATCGCCGCGCTGGCGGGGCTCGAGCGCCTCGACATGATGCTCAACGACTCGATGTACGGAATCCTCTTCCGCGACATCAACCCGGTCCGGACCTTCGTCGACCAGCGCTTCAGCCGGCAGGTGCACGCGCGCGCGGGCATCATCATCAACACCGGCGAGGACAACTACCTGACGACCGCGGACGCCGTCGACGCGGCCCACACGGTCACCACGTCGCAGCTCCTCAACGAGTACTTCGCCAAGGAGGCCGGCCTGGGAGACTGGCAGCTCGGGCTCGGCCACGCCTTCGAGATCGACCCCGACCGGCCGGACAGCTTCCGGATGGAGCTCGCCCACGCCCTGCTGGCGCGCGAGCTCTTCCCGGACGCCCCCCTGAAGTGGATGCCGCCGACGCGGCACATGACCGGCGACGTCTTCCGCGGTTACCTGCTCGACGGATTCTTCAACCTCGCCGGCGCACTGACCGGTCAGGGCATCCTCCTCGTCGGCATGATGACCGAGGCCGTGGTGACGCCCTGGCTGTCCGACCGCGATCTGGCGCTGCAGAACGTCAGGTACGTCCTCAACGCCGCGGGCAACCTCCACGAGGACTTCCGCCCCGCGCCGGACGGCTTCATCGCCGAGCGGGCACGCCAGGTGCTTGCCGAGAGCATCGACCTTCTCGAGAAGATCGCCGGCGACCGAGACGCGGCCGGGGACCCACCTCTGCTCGCGGCCATCGCGGACGGCACGTTCGGCCTCATGAAGCGTCCCGCCGACGGGGGCAAGGGGCTCGACGGCGTCGCCGAGAAGGCCGCCGGGTACTGGAACCCCGCGAGCGACCTCCTGGAAGGTGCACGGTGAGCGCGAGCAAGGATGCGACGGGGCCGGGCCCGGCCGACGTCCAGGGCCCCCTCCGGCCGTACGGCGACACGACCGGCGACGGGATGGTGCAGCTCAGCTTCACCCTGCCGATG
>DASVBF010000098.1:0-13408 GCA_036375975.1 Nocardioidaceae bacterium
CCGGTCGGAGACCGCGACGACGCCCATCCGATCCTGGTGGAGGCCGTCCGGCAGCTGCGGGCGTACTTCGCCGGGGACCTGAAGGAGTTCGACCTTCCCCTGGACCCGAGTGGATCAGCATTCCAGCGCTCCGTGTGGGAGCAGCTGCGGAAGATCGGTTACGGGGAGACGGCGTCGTACGGCGAGATCGCCCGCCGACTCGGCATGACAGGGGCGGCTTCGCGCGCCGTCGGGCTGGCCAACGGTCGCAACCCGATCCCGATCGTCATCCCGTGCCACCGCGTCGTGGGCGCCAAGGGGGCGCTGACCGGCTACGCGGGGGGCGTCGAGCGCAAGCAGGCACTCCTCGACCTCGAGCAGGGGGCTCTGTTCTGACACCCCGCCGGTCGCTGGGCGGAGGACTCGACCCTGGCCGAACCACTGACCGCGTCGGGTCACTCCGACGCGCGACGAAGGGACTCCGAGAGCCGCTCCGCGGCCGCGAGCACGGCAGGCGCGTGCATCCGGCCCGGCTGGCGGGAAAGCCGCTCCAAGGGGCCCGACACGGACACGGCGGCGATCACCTTGCCCGAGGGGGAGCGCACGGGCGCGCTCACCGAGGCGACTCCCTGCTCGCGCTCGCCGACCGACTGTGCCCAGCCCCGCCTGCGGATGCCGGAGAGTGCCGTGGCGCTGAAGGCGGCGTTCTGAAGGCCGCGGTGCATCCGCTCCGGGTCCTCCCAGGCGAGGAGGACCTGCGCGGCGGACCCCGCCCTCATGGTCAGCTGCGAACCGACCGGGATGGTGTCGCGCAGGCCCGAGGGGCGCTCGGCGGCGGCGACGCAGACGCGGTACTCGCCCTGGCGGCGCCACAGCTGTGCGGACTCACCGGTGATGTCTCGGAGTCGCGCGAGCACCGGGCCTGCCGTCGCGAGGAGCCGGTCCTCGCCGGCGGCCGCGGAGAGCTCGGCCAACCGGGGGCCCAGCACGAACCTGCCTTGCATGTCGCGGGCCACCAGGCGGTGGTGCTCCAGGGCAACGGCCAACCGATGGGCGGTGGGGCGAGCGAGCCCCGTGCCGGCCACGAGCCCGGCGAGCGTCGCCGGACCAGCCTCCAGGGCGGAGAGAACGAGTGCGGCTTTGTCAAGGACGCCGACTCCGCTAGTGTTGTCCATATCCTGATAATGCCGTCTCGCATCCTGGGATGCAACCCAGACTAGACGGAGGACCACGAGGAAGATCCGGCCTCGACCGAACAGCGAAGGGAGCAGGCAATGGGGAAGACCCTTGCTGAGAAGGTGTGGGACGAGCACGTCGTCCGCAGTGCGGAAGGCGAGCCCGACCTGCTCTTCATCGACCTCCATCTGCTCCACGAGGTCACCTCTCCGCAGGCCTTCGAGGGCCTGCGGCTCGCGGGGCGGAGCGTACGCCGCCCCGACCTGACGCTCGCCACGGAGGACCACAACGTCCCGACGCTCGACATCGACAAGCCGATCGCCGACCCGGTCTCGCGCACGCAGGTGGAGACCCTGCGCAAGAACGCCGAGGAGTTCGGGATCCGGCTGCACCCGCTCGGTGACGTCGAGCAGGGGATCGTGCACGTGGTCGGCCCGCAGCTCGGCCTGACCCAGCCCGGCATGACCATCGTCTGCGGCGACTCCCACACCTCCACCCACGGCGCCTTCGGTGCGATCGCCTTCGGAATCGGCACCAGCGAGGTCGAGCACGTCCTGGCCACGCAGACCCTCATGCAGGCCAAGCCGAAGACCATGGCGGTGACCGTGAACGGCTCCCTGCCGGAAGGTGTGACGGCCAAGGACCTCGTGCTGACGCTGATCGCCCACACGGGCACCGGTGGCGGTCAGGGGTACATCGTCGAGTACCGCGGCCCCGCCATCGAGGAGCTCTCGATGGAGGCCCGCATGACGATCTGCAACATGTCGATCGAGTGGGGCGCCAAGGCCGGCCTCATCGCTCCCGACCAGACCACCTTCGACTACATCGAGGGACGCCCCGAGGCGCCGAAGGGCGCGGAGTGGGACGCGGCCGTCGCGTACTGGAAGACGCTGGTCACCGATGACGACGCGACCTTCGACGACGAGATCGTCCTCGACGCCTCGGAGATGACGCCCTTCGTGACGTGGGGGACCAACCCGGGCCAGGGCGTCCCCCTGGGGTCGGCCGTGCCGAGCCCCGACGACTTCTCCGACCAGGGCGAGCGGATCGCGGCCGAGAAGGCACTCGAGTACATGGGTCTCGAGGCGGGCACGTCGATGCGCGACATCAAGGTGGACACCGTCTTCGTCGGGTCGTGCACGAACGGCCGCATCGAGGACCTCCGCGCCGCCGCCGACGTGATCAAGGGCCGGAAGGTCGCAGACGACACCCGCCTGCTCGTGGTGCCGGGCTCCGTCCGCGTGCGGCTCCAGGCCGAGGAGGAGGGCCTCGACGTGGTCTTCAAGGAGGCCGGCGGCGAGTGGCGCGGGGCAGGCTGCTCGATGTGCCTCGGGATGAACCCCGACCAGCTGCAGCCGGGGGAGCGCAGCGCCTCGACCTCCAACCGCAACTTCGAGGGCAGGCAGGGCAAGGGCGGCCGCACGCACCTGGTCTCCCCGCTCGTGGCGGCGGCGACCGCTGTGGCCGGGCACCTCGCCGCGCCGGCCGACCTGCCCGCCGTCGACGTCCCGTCGCAGGCCTGATCCTGGAAGGAAGCACGACATGGAGAAGATCACGACCCACACCGGGACCGCCCTGCCGCTGCGTCGCAGCAACGTCGACACCGACCAGATCATCCCGGCGGTGTACCTCAAGCGCGTCACCCGCACCGGCTTCGAGGACGGCCTCTTCGGGGCCTGGCGCAACGACCCGGAATTCATCCTCAACAAGCCGGAGCACGCCGGGGTGTCCGTCCTCGTGGCCGGGCCCGACTTCGGGACGGGGTCGTCCCGCGAGCACGCCGTGTGGGCGCTGACGGACTACGGCTTCAGAGTCGTCCTGTCCTCGCGGTTCGCGGACATCTTCCGCGGCAACTCGGGCAAGTCCGGGCTCCTGGCGGCTCAGGTCGACCAGGACGTGATCGAGAAGCTGTGGGCGTTGGTCGAGGCAGACCCGGGGACGCAGGTGACCGTCGACCTCGAGGCTCGCGAGGTGCGTGCGGGTGACCTGGTCGCGCCCTTCCAGATCGACGACTACACACGGTGGCGGCTGCTCGAGGGGCTCGACGACATCGGCATCACGTTGTCGCACGAGGACGACATCGCGTCCTACGAGGCGGCACGACCGTCATGGAAGCCCGCGACACTCTGACTTTTCCTCGCGATGTCTCGGCGGAGGCGGTGAGGACTCCAGGCACGGCGAATCCCCTTGTTTTCAAGGGGATTCGCCGTTCTTCATTAGTCCCGTGATCACCCCGTGATGTCCGCAACGCCTTTGCCAGCAGGCGATTCGCGCGAAAGAAAACGAGAAAATAGGCCTCCGGTGATTGTGACAAGGCGTAGTTTTCCCTAGCGTGCAAAGGGGAAAGTCGAGCACGGGCTCGGCCGCAAAGGTTCACGAAAGGGAAGCCAGTGAACAAGAGTCAGCTGATTGACGCTCTCGCTGCTCGCTACGAGGGCAACCGCAAAGCCGCCCGCAAGGCGCTCGAGGACGTGCTGGACACCATCACCCGCGAGGTAGCCAAGGGCGAGAAGGTGGCGATCACCGGGTTCGGCTCGTTCGAGAAGCGCGTCCGGGACGCCCGGTGGGTCCGCAACCCGCGTACCGGCCAACGCATCAAGGCGAAGAAGACCGCGGTCCCGAAGTTCAACCCGGGAGCCGACCTCAAGGCCGTCGTCTCCGGCGCGAAGAAGCTGCCGAAGCTCACCCTCTCGACGGCGACGGGCACCGCCAGGGCGGCGGCCGGCACCGCGAAGGCGGCTGCCGGTCGCGATGGGGCGAAGAAGGCGACGCCGGCCAAGAAGACCGCGACGAAGTCGACGGCGGCGAAGAAGGCGACGCCCGCCAAGAAGACCGCGACGAAGTCGACGGCGAAGAAGTCCGCCCCGGCCAAGAAGACCGCAACGAAGTCGACACCGGCCAAGAAGTCGACCGCCAAGAAGTCCACGGCGAAGAAGTCGACGGCCAAGAAGACCGCGTAGTTTCCGAGAGTCACTCGCGAAAGTGCCACTTCCCTCGGTGAGTCCGCCGAGGGAAGTGGCACTTTGTCGTGGCAAGTCCCTTCGAATGCGGAATGCCCCGCGGGTCAGGCGAGGGTGAGGATCTGAAGACGCTGCACCTTCAGGGTGGCGTCCTCGCCGGAGGTCTCGAGCCGGACCCGCTGGCCGGGCCGCAGCAGGCGTAGTCCCGTCCCGGCCAGGGCCTCGGCCGCAAAGGGAAGCTCGACCCCGTCGTCGAGCAGGACGGCTCCGGAGAACGTCGCGGGGTCGAAGGACGACACGGTTGCCTGCATGGTCACAGCGTAAGCGCGGACGCCGTCGACTCCGTGCGGGGCCCGACGCCGAGAGCGAGCGCGTCCACCAGGTCGGCGGGCGTGTCGACGTCACGACGGAGCGAGGGTACGTCGACCTCCACGACCTCGTGGGCGCCCTCGGCGACGTGCGCGTCGCGGGAGCCCGGGCCGAAGCACGGGTTGAAGTCCTCCAGAGAGGCAGCCGCCACCATCGTCGTACCGTCTCCGGCGGCATCCGCGACGAACGCTGCCGGATGCGCCGAGGCCACCTCGAGCGCCCGGGCCAGCTCGTCGGGGTCGAGAGCCGGAAGGTCGGCACAGAGAGCGGCGGGCCTGAGGTCGGGCCACCGTCGTTGCGCCTCCGCCGCGCCCTGGACCAGGGATCCGTTGAGGTCGTCCACCAGGGCGTCGGGCACCACCTGAGCCCCCAGGCCCCGCAGGGCGCCGGCAAGCTCGTGGTCGTCCGTCACGACCAGGACGGCGCCGACCGAGGCACAGGCGAGGGCCGCGGACACCGTGTCGGCCGCGAAGGCGGCCACGAGCGAACGACGCGACTGGTCACCCAGGGGTGCGAGCCGTGACTTCGCCTGTCGCACCGGCTTGACCGGAACGACCACGGCGAAACGGCAGGGAGGGGACGTCGACATCGCCTCGATCTTGCCAGGGCCACGGCACCGCCATGCATGCGCCGCCCCCTGCCGGGCAGTACGCTCGGTCGAGCATCGGAGCGGAGCAAGGGAAGAGGTGGCTGTGGCCAAGCCGCGTCAGCTGAGACAGAAGCGGGGATGGGCGTGGGCAGTGGCCGTCGCCATCGTCAAACCGCTCCTGCTGCTGTTCACCAAGCGCCGCTGGCTCGACGGCGAGAAGATCCCGCCCGAGGGTGGCTGCATCCTCGTGGCGAACCACATCTCGCATCTCGACCCGCTGACGTTCGCCCACCTCGTCTACGACTATGGGCGGCTTCCCCGTTACCTCGCCAAGGCGGCGGTGTTCGACGTCCCGGTCGTGGGCGCGATCATCCGCGGGGCGGGTCAGATCCCGGTGTACCGGCTCACCACGGACGCGTCCCGGGCGTTCCGCGCAGCCGTCGACGCCGTGAACGAGGGGGAGTGCGTGGTGTTCTACCCGGAGGGCACCATCACCCGCGATCCAGGGCTGTGGCCGATGACCGGCAAGACCGGGGCCGCCCGTGTCGCCCTCACCACCGGGGTCCCTGTCATCCCGATCGCCCAGTGGGGGGCCCACGACATCCTCGCTCCCTACGCCAAGAAGGCCCGGCTCCTTCCACGCAAGACCATCTCGACGAAGGTGGGCGACCCTGTCGACCTCGAGGACCTCCGGGGCACGCCGTTGAGCCCGGAGGTGCTCCGTGAAGCCACGAACCGCATCATGGACGCGTTGACCCTCCTGCTCGCAGAGCTGCGCGAGGAGGAGCCACCGGCCGTACGCTTCGACCCTCGCGCGGCGGGAGTCCGTGAGATCGGCAACCCGAACGTCGACCGCCGCAAGCGCACCCACGGGGACGACGCCGAGCACGAGGACAGGATGTGAGCATGAGCAAGGTCGCGGTCATGGGCGCCGGGTCCTGGGGCACCGCGTTCTCGATCGTCCTCGCCGACGCCGGCAACGACGTCACGATCTGGGCGCGGCGCGAGGACCTGTGCGACAAGATCAACGAGCGCCGCGAGAACAGCGACTATCTCCCCGGCATCGAGCTGCCGCCTGCCATCTCCGCCACCCACGACCCTCGCAAGGCCCTCGCCGGGGCGGAGTTCGTCGTCCTCGCCGTGCCGTCGCAGACGTTGCGCGAGAACCTCACCGAATGGGCACCCGAGATCCCCGCCGACGCGGTCCTCGTGTCGCTCATGAAGGGCGTCGAGCTCGGCACGCTGAAGCGGATGAGCGAGGTCATCGCCGAGATCACCGGTGCGGCACCCGAACGGATCGGCGTCGTCAGCGGACCGAACCTCGCCAAGGAGATCGCCCGGCGAGAGCCGGCCGCCGCCGTCGTGGCCTGCGCGGACGAGGAGGTCGCCAAGCGGCTCCGGGATCTGTGTCACTCCCCGGCTTTCCGGCCGTACTCGAGCATCGACGTGATCGGCTGCGAGCTCGGTGGCGCCTACAAGAACGTCATCGCGCTGAGCGTGGGCATGGCGATCGGTCTGGGCTTCGGCGACAACACGACGGCCTCGGTGATCACGCGGGGCCTGGCCGAGACCGCCCGGCTCGCCACCGCTCTCGGAGCCGACCCCATGACCCTGATGGGCCTCGCGGGGCTGGGTGACCTGGTGGCCACCTGCTCCTCACCGCTCTCACGCAACCGGACGTTCGGCGAGAAGCTCGGCCGGGGCATGACGACCGAGGAGATCACCGCCTCGACCCGCCAGGTCGCCGAGGGTGTGAAGTCCTGCTCGTCGCTCCTCGAGCTCGCCAGGAGCGCGGACGTCTACGCCCCCATCGTCGACCACGTGCACGCGGTCGTGGTCGGTGAGATGACCGCGGCGGAGATGCTGAAGAGTCTGGTCAACCGCGACACGAAGCACGAGAAGGACTAGGCGCGCCCGGCCTCCGACGGCTCGCCCGTGACCTGGTCGAGAGCGCCGGCGAGGTCGTCCCACAGGTCGTCGACGTCCTCGATCCCGACCGACATCCGCACGAGCCCCTCGGGAATGGTGGCCGGCTCCACCTTCCAGCGTCGTCGCCGCTCGAAGGTCGACTCCACCCCGCCGAGACTCGTGGCGTGCACCCACAGGCTCGTCTTGTGAGTCAGCAGGTCTGCGGCGAGAGCACCCTGCGCCAGGACGACGGAGACGATCGCCCCGAAGCCCGGGTACCTCACCTCGTCCACCGCGGGATGCTCCTCCAGGCGGCGCACGAGCTCCTGTGCGTTGGACTGCGCCCGCTCCAGCCGCACGTGGAGCGTCCTCATGCCGCGCAGCGCGAGCCAGGCCTCCAGCGTCCCGGGAACGGCTCCGATCATGTCGCGGCGCTTCTTGAGCACGCCGAACAGACCCTCGTCGCGGGTCGCCAGCGCCCCGAGCAGCACGTCACTGTGCCCGGACAGGAACTTGGTCGCCGAGTGCACGACGATGTCGGCGCCCATCTCGAGCGGCCGCTGGAGCAGGGGTGTGGCGAAGGTGTTGTCGACGACGACGTACGCCCCCTCCTCGTGAGCCGCCTCGGTGATCGCCGCGATGTCGGCCACCTCCAGCGCGGGGTTCGTGGGCGACTCGACCCAGACCACCGAGGCGTCCTGGCAGGCCTCGCGAACGGCGTCGGTGTCGGAGATGTCGACCAGCATCGCGCGGATCCTGCCGCGGGCCTCGAGGTCCGCCATCTGCAGGATGCTGCCGTTGTAGGCGTGGCGCGGCGCGACCACCTTCTGCTCGTGACCGACCAGGTCGAGCACTGTCGCGACCGCGGCAAGACCCGAGGAGAAGGCGAGGGCGCGACCCCCTTCCAGCTCCCCGAGAGCCTCCTCGAACGCATTCCAGGTGGGGTTCCCGTAACGGCCGTACTCGAGGTCTCCGCCGGCCACGTACGTGGACGCCATCGTGACCGGAACGTTCAGCGGGTTGTCCGGCTCGTGGGCGGGACGACCTGAAGAGACCACCGTCGTGGCAGGGCGGAGCGACTTGCCGTCGTAGGGCTCTCGTGACATGCCTCCACACTAGGCGGCACCCTGCCGGCGTCATCGACCGGTCGCGGTAGGGTTCCCTGGCTATGGAGACCTCCTCTCACCGCCCCCGCGTCGCTGTTCTCTTCGGCGGACGCTCCAGCGAGCACGCGATCTCGTGCGTCACCGCGGGAAGCGTGCTCAAGGCGATCGACGCCGAGCAGTACGACGTCGTGCCGATCGGCATCACGACCGAAGGGCGGTGGGTCCTCGAGTCCGCCGATCCGGAGCGGCTTGCCATCACCGGGTCGGACAAGCTGCCCCAGGTCGACGAGACCCGGGAGGCGGTGACCTTGACCAACGAGGACGGCAGGGGGCGGCTCGTCGTGCACGAGGCTGCGTCCGTCCCGCGCACGCTGGGCGAGGTCGACGTCGTCTTTCCGCTGCTGCACGGGCCGTGGGGCGAGGACGGCACCATCCAGGGGCTGCTCGAGATGGCGGGGGTCCGCTACGTCGGAGCTGGTGTGCTGGCGTCGGCGGTCGGAATGGACAAGCACTACATGAAGGTGGTGTTCCAGGCGCAGGGGCTCCCTGTCCTGCCGTACACCGTCATCACGCCGCGGCAGTGGGAGACAGACCCCGCCACCTGTCGCGACGCCGTCGCAGCGCTCGGCTACCCGGTCTTCGTCAAGCCGTGCCGTGGCGGCTCGAGCATCGGCATCAGCAAGGTGCTCGAGGACTCCGAGCTCGACGAGGCCGTGGAGGAGGCGCGACTCCACGACCCGAAGGTGCTGGTCGAGGCGGCGGCGGTCGGCGGACGCGAGGTGGAGTGCGGGGTGATCGAGGGTTTCGGGAGCCAGCCGCCGCGAGCCAGCGTGGTCGCCGAGATCATCATCGACGGCAGCCACGAGTTCTACGACTTCGCCGCCAAGTACCTTCCCGAGGAGCACACCGAGCTGGCCGTCCCGGCGGACCTCCCGGACCACGTCGCGAAGCGGATCCGGGAGCTCTCCGTCGAGGCCTTCGAGGCCCTGTCCTGCGAGGGCCTGGCCCGGGTGGACTTCTTCGTGCTCCCCGACGAGCGGGTCGTGATCAACGAGATCAACACGATGCCCGGCTTCACGCCCTTGTCGATGTTCCCCCGCATGTGGGGTGCGAGCGGGCTGGACTACCCGGCCCTCGTCGACCACCTGCTCCAGCTCGCGCTGCGGCGCAGCACCGGGCTCCGCTAGACGCAGGGGCGGGTCTCGGGCACCGTCTTCTTGATGGCCGGGGCGAGGTCGACCATCGCCGAGGCCGGAGGCCAGTGCTCCTCCGGCAGCGACACCTCGACGTTCACCGCCCTACCGATCGTCGTCATGGTGATCGCCTCCGGTCGGCCGGTGATCTGCTCCTCCGGGACGAACCAGCCGACACCGTTCGCCTCCTGGCACGAGGCGAACCTGTCGAAGGCTCGCGGCATCGGGACACCGCAGCGCAGCACGATTGCCGGGTCGCCCCATGCGGCTGCATGTGCTCCGGACGGCTGCACGCTCCTGCGCTTCGCGCCGTCCACCGTGCCGGGCAGCGCCTTCACCAGGTCCGAGCAGGTCCGAGCCGCCTGCCCGGTGAGGTGGGGCGTGTCGACCTCGACCACTCCGGCACCACATCCGTTGAGCAGCACGGAGAGACCGGTCAGACATGCCACGACGCCCGCCCTCGTGGGAGGGAACGGGCGTCGTGCGCGCTTCGTGAGACGAGTCAACGCCTAGATGTGCACCACAGGACAGGTGAGGGTGCGGGTGATGCCCGAGATGTTCTGGACCTTCGCGACGACCAGCTTGCCGAGCTCATCGACGTTGCGAGCCTCGGCGCGGACGATCACGTCGTAGGGACCCGTGACGTCCTCGGCCAGGGTCACGCCCTTGACGTCCGCGATCGCGGCGGCGACCTCGGCGGCCTTCCCGACGTCGGTCTGGATCAAGATGTAGGCCTGAACCACCATGTGTGTGCTCCTGGGTCTCGAGGGGCATCCGAGCATCGTCCGCTCCGGGCCGGTGCTCGTTGCGGCTCAACCTACCGTGTCGCGTGCCGCCGCAGGAACTCAGCCTCCGCATCGGATTGAATAGCGGGCATGACCTCCGCGCCTCTTCCCGCCAATGCAACCCTCTCCGATCTGGGCGAGTTCGGGCTGATCGAAGCGCTCGCCGGGAGGTTCCCCCAGAACGACGACGTCCTTCTCGGACCCGGCGACGACGCCGCGCTGGTGGCCTTCCCCTCCGGGCGCGTGGTGGTGTCGACCGACCTGCTCGTCGACGCGCGGCACTTCCGCCGCGACTGGGCCTCGGCCCTCGACATCGGCCACCGGGCCGCCGCCCAGAACCTCTCGGACATCAACGCGATGGGTGGTCGTGCCACGGCGCTCACGGTCGGACTGGCCGCGCCTCCTGACCTGCCTGCCGCCTGGGCCCTGGAGCTGGCCGACGGGATCGCCGAGGAGGCGAGCGTCGTCGGTGCCTGCGTCGTGGGCGGCGACGTGACCCGCGCCGAGGAGGTGATGATCGCCGTGACCGTCCTCGGCGTGGTCGACGGCGAGCCGGTTCGCCGCTCGGGCGCGCGTCCGGGCGACCTCGTCGCGATCGCCGGCCGCCAGGGCTGGGCCGCTGCCGGCCTCGCGGTCCTCGGTCGAGGCTTCCGCTCGCCGCGAGTCCTCGTGGAGGCCTACCGCCGCCCTCAGCCGCCGTACGGCGCCGGGGCCGATGCCGCTCGGGGTGGGGCGACCTCGATGATCGACGTCTCGGACGGATTGCTCGGCGACATCGGCCACGTCGCCGAAGCCAGCGGCGTGGCGGTCGACGTTCACGCGGGCGCGTTCGAGATACCCGAGCCGCTGCGAGCTGTCGGCGCCGCGCTAGGGGCGGACCCGATGAGGTTCATCCTCACCGGTGGGGACGACCACGCGCTCGTCGCGACGTTCCCGGCGGGGACCACGTTGCCCGACGGCTGGGCGGTGATCGGCGAGGTCTCGGAGGGCAGCGGCGTGACGGTCGACGGCTCGGTGTACGAGGGCCCGACCGGCCACGTTCACTTCTGACCCCGGCAACAGAGCAGCAGCGGCGTCGTAACCCGTCCACGTGGATGGCAACAGCCTTGCCGGAACGCCCCGGAGATGCGCGAAGGACCGCTCCCTAGGGGGAGCGGCCCTTCGACGGCGTGAGGTCAGGTCAGCGGGTGACCTTGCCGGCCTTCAGGCAGCCGGTGCAGACGTTGAGCCGCTTCGGCGTGCCGTTGACCGTCGCGCGGACGCGCTGGATGTTGGGGTTGAAGCGACGCTTCGTAATCTTGCGCGACCACGGCCGGTTGTGACCGAAGCCCGGCTTCTTGGCGCAGATGTCACAGACGGCAGCCACCGTTAACTCCTGAGAAGACTAGATTGCTCGTACCACTGATGAGATTGCCGCCCGGTGCTGGGCCACGCCGGAGGACGGCACAGCGTCACAGCGGTGGAGGCAACCGCACAAGAGTATCCGAACGCCCCGGCGGGACGCCAATCGAACCGGACGCACTACCCTGACAGCCGCCTGAGGTGACGACCGAGGTCCTCGGTTGACGGGACCAGTGTGCAGCGAAGGGGGTCGACCCATCACCATGCAGGAGGACGCGGTCGCGACCTTCGACCTGCCGAGCGTGGAGCGCTTCGCGAGGCTCGCTCTCGAGGCGCTCGGGGAGGCCCGGGAGGAGATCGATGCGCTCAACGTCTACCCGGTCCCGGACGGGGACACCGGCACCAACCTCTTCCTGACCTTCGAGTCCGCTCGCGACATGATGCTCGAGCGGATCGAGGGCGACCCGACGTGTGACCTGAGGACGGCTCTGGCTGCCTACTCGAGGGGTGCCCTTCTGGGGGCGCGCGGTAACTCCGGCGTGATCATGTCGCAGATGATCGGCGGCCTCCTGAAGAGGATCTCCGAGGCGGGGCCGGGCGACCGGTCCGCCCTCGTCTTCGCCGAGGGCCTGCTGCGCGCGACGGACGCCAGCTACGCGGCGGTCGGCGAGCCAGTCGAGGGCACGATCCTGACCGTGGCCCGCGCGGCGAGCCTTGCCGCCCTGGACGCCGCCGCCGTGCCCGAGCACCGCCTGCGGCACGTCATCCAGGCCGCGGCGGCAGCGGCGCGCGAGGCGCTCGTTCATACGCCCGAGCAGCTGAAGGCCCTGCGTGACGCCGGTGTGGTCGATGCGGGCGGTCGTGGTCTGTGCGTCGTCCTCGACGCCGCGGAGACCGCGGTGACCGGCAAGCGAGCCGTGATGCATCACGCACTCGGCGAGCACGCGATCCCGATTCCGCTTCCGACCCTCGACCTGCACCCGGACGGGCCGGCGTACGAGGTGATGTACCTCCTCGAGGCCGCGGACACCGCCGTACCCGAGCTGCGCAGGCGGCTCGCGCCGCTGGGCGACTCGCTCGTCGTGGTCGGCGGGGACGGGCTGTGGAACGTCCACGTTCACGTCGACGACGTCGGCGCCGCCGTGGAAGCCGGCATCGAGGCCGGCCGGCCCTACCGGATCCGGGTCACACACTTCGCCGAGCAGCTGGAGCGGTTGGCGGGTACGACGGGGGACCGACGTCATCCTCACGGGCGCACGGGCCGCAAGGTCGTGGTTGTCGCAGCGGGGGCTGGCCTGGAGCAGCTGTTCACCGAGGCCGGTGCCACGGTAGTCCCCGAAGTCGGACGCCGACCCTCCACCGGCCAGGTGCTCGAGGCGATCGCAGGGTCTGGGGCCGCCGAGGTGGTGGTGCTCCCCAACGACCGTGACTCCGTCGCCGTCGCGGAGGCCGCGGCCCAGACGGCCCGCGAGGAAGCCGAAATCCGGGTCGCGGTGATTCCCACCAGCGCGCAGGTCCAGGGCATCGCGGCCCTGGCGGTCCACGAGCCCGGACGTACCTTCGAGGAGGACGTGCTGCAGATGACCTCCGCCGCCCGGCACGCCCGGTCCGGGGCAGTCACGGTCGCGGTCAAGCAGGCGATGACGATGGGGGGACCCTGCGAGCCGGGCGACGTGCTCGGCGCGGTCGAGGGCGACTTCGTGGTCGTCGGCAGCGAGCTGGTCGCGGTGGCGATCGAGGTGCTCGAGCGCCTTCTGGGCGCGGGTGGTGAGCTGGTCACCGTGGTCGCCGGTGCCGAGGGGGAGGAGCTCGCCCAGCAGTGCGCCGACTACCTGGCGTCGCACCACCCGACTGTCGACGTCGTGGTGTATGACGGAGGCCAGGAGCGCTACCCGGTGCTCCTCGGAGTGGAGTAGGACAGGTCCGTGTCGACGATCAGGTGGCACTCGAAGCTCGCGAGCGTCGCGGGTCGGCACGCGCCGAAGATCGAGAAGGCCTTCGA